>NZ_MVAB01000001.1:300000-600000 GCF_002026305.1 Vagococcus martis
AAAGCCTTTAACCGTGTATGCAATAAAATGTATCACGAGCCACAAGTCTTGCGTGTTTTAGGAAATGATTTTACAATAAGTGAAGCAAGAAAAGTTTATGCCAAATTTTTAGGTGTAAATTTTAAAGATATCGATCATTCGAACTACAAAAAAGCCATGCTTCCTTATTTTAATGAAATCGGTGAACGTGCAACCGGTGTTGGCCGACCATCAAAAATATATGAACTAAAATCTTAAGTCATTACTGGGGGAAAATCTTATGGAAAAAATCGTCTCATCAACTGATGGAAGCCATATTTTTTACAAAGTGTTAGGCCAAGGGACACCCATGTTCTTCATTCATGGAAATAGTGGCTCACATCAAGCTTTTCAAAAACAAATCGACGTCTTTAAAAAAAACCATCTACTTATTTTGATGGATACAAGAGATCATGGCCGCTCAACAAATCAAAGTGAACAACTTGATTTTCAAGCCATTTTTGATGATGTACTAGCCATCTTGGAAAATGAGCAAATTGAACAAACCATTATGGTAGGATTTAGCGATGGTGCAAATATTGCCCTATCATTTGCCAATTATTACCCAGAACGTGTGTCAAAAATGGTATTAATTTCCCCTAATATTCGTTTTGACCAACTAAAAAAAAGCAAGCAACTGCTCTATAAATCACTGCGTGTCGTTAGTGAACAGTTACTAAGATTAAAAAAAGGGTCTAGGGTATTACGCCTAGCCATGAAAAACCTACCTCTCACCTCAAATTATCGTGAGAAGTTAAAAATGCCGATTTTATTTATTTTTGGGGATCGAGACATCATTGACCTAAAAAAAGTCACCCCTTTTATTGATTCCTTAAAACAAGCGAAGTTAATCGTATTAAATAAAACCGGCCACTCGATTTTAAGAACTCGTCCCCTAATAGTTAACAAAGAAATTGAATCTTTTATATAGAAAAAGCGATACGCATTGACACGTATCGCTTCTTTTTATTGATTTTTATATGCTTCTTCAATTAGTTGAGCTGATTCTTCAATTGAACGATTTTCTACATTGATAACAATCGCACCCAATGATTCGTACAATTCGTGTGCAAAATTTAACTCTTCTTTGATTCTATCAAGTGCCACATAAGATGAGCTACCGTTTAGTCCAAGAGAATCTAAACGTGATTGTCTCACACGCATGATATACTCCGGGCTAGCAGTTAAGCCAATCACTGGCACATTGTTCAATTGGAATAATTCTTTGGGAATTGGTACTTCTGGTATCAATGGTAAGTTTGAGACTTTGACCGAACGATTGGCTAAATACATGCTCAGTGGTGTTTTTGATGTACGTGAAATACCCAAAATCACTAAGTCTGCCTTTCTAAACCCTTTTGGATCTTTTCCATCATCATATCTCACAGCAAATTCAATGGCTTCAATTCGTTTGAAATACTCCTGATCCATTAAATAAAGTGAGCCACTCTCATGAGTTGGTTCCATATGTGTTCTGTGTGACACTTTTGTCATTAATTCTGTCATATAATCAACATATTCAAGTCCTGTACTTTTAGCAAAATCGGCACAGACTTTATTTAATTCACTATCAACTAGTGTTGTCACCACAATCGCTTTTTCGTTTAAAGCATCAGCTAATATTTGCATTAACACTTCTTTCGAATCCACAAAGGGAAACTTTTTAATGTCATAGTTTTCAAGTTTGGGGAACTGTGCTAATACGGCATTTATAATGCGTTGGGCTGTTTCTCCAATTGAATCTGATATAACAAATAGTTGTAGTTGTTTAAATTTACTCTCTCTAAAGTTGTTCATGTTTTAGTTCTCTCCCTAACTTAATAAAGTGCTGCACCACTTTGGTTTTTGATAATTTACCAACGACTTGATTGGTTTCTCGACTTAATACGGGTAGTGAATCAATTTCATGGGCGCTCAATAAACTACCTGCCTCTAAAATAGTCATATCTGGGTAAGTAACCACGAGATTAGGCATACGAGTCATAATAATCGCAATCGCTAAATCTAAATCTTGATTATTTAACAAGCTTCGTAATAAATCTTTTCGTGACACTAAACCGATTAAGTCCTTTGATTCTTCATCAATGACATAAAGTGACCCACAATCATACATAAATAGGGATGTGGTAGCATCTTTAATTGTTGTATGAGGATAGATAATGACAGGATTTGACATAACCTCATCCACTTGAACATCAAATAAATGTTCCTGTAATAATGGATCAAATGGTAATCCTGAATAGATATAGCCTACTTTTGGTCTGGCATCAAGAATACCAGTCATCGTTAAAACAGCTAAATCACTTCTTAATGTTGGTTTAGTTAATCCTAATTGTTCTGCGATTTTATCTCCACTAATCGGCTCATTCGTTTTGACAATCTCGATTATCTTTTTTTGTCGCTCGCTTAGTTCCACAAAGACACCTCTTTTATTCGTTATTAGACGCACGACGGATGGTACTTTGAGCTGCTGCAATATAAGCAATCGGAATTCTGTATGGTGAACATGACACATAATCTAAGTTAATGTCATCAAAAAATTCGATTGACGTTGGGTCACCACCTAATTCCCCACAAACACCAATTTTTATATTTGGTGTTGTTGAACGACCCTTTTCAACGGCTGTCTTAATTAATTCTCCCACACCATCTTTATCAATTGTTTGGAATGGATCAACTGGTAACACGCCTTTTGAAACGTATTCATTAATATATTTTGCTGCATCATCTCTTGAAAATCCAAACGTCATTTGCGTTAAGTCATTTGTTCCAAAACTAAAGAAATCCGCAGTTTTTGCAAGTTGATCGGCAATTAAACAGGCTCTAGGAAGTTCAATCATTGTCCCAATGCGGTAAAAGACATTAATATCTTCTTCTTCCATCAAGGCATCTAGATACAATTCAATTTTTTCTTTTAGTTCACTTAACTCTTTTGTTGTTCCTACTAATGGTATCATAATTTCAGGTGTTACGTCTAAACCAGTTTCACGTTTCATCGCAATGGCACTTCGAATAATCGCTTCACTTTGCATAATATAAAGTTCGGGATACGTCATACCTAAACGACACCCACGATGTCCAAGCATTGGGTTCACTTCATGTAATTCTTTCAAACGACGTTCAATTTCATTTTTGCTAACATTCATCTCTTGAGCTAAAAGCACAATATCTTCTTCTTTTGTTGGCATGAATTCATGCAATGGTGGGTCTAGTAAACGAATCACACCTGGCAACTCATTTAACGTTGAAAAGATTTCTTTAAAATCTTCCATTTGATAATCTAAAATAACTTTTAATGCTTTTTCGCGTTCAATATAGCTATTTGATAAAATGAAACGTCTCATTTGAATCAAACGTTCTGCACCGAAAAACATATGCTCTGTACGAATCAGTCCGATACCATCTGCACCAAAGTACAGTCCTGTTTTGATATCACTAACTGTTTCAGCATTCATTCTTATATCAAGACGAGCATGCTTTTTCGCCCAAGCCATAATCGTATCAAAATAATGAGAGGTTCCTGTTACTTCAACTTCTAATTCATCTAGGTAAATAACACCATTAGATCCATCAACTGAAATCACGTCACCTTCATTTAATTGACCACCTGGATACACCACTCGTTTTAAAAATTCATCAATTTCTAACTCACTACATCCAGCGACACAACATGTTCCCATACCACGAGCGACAACTGCTGCGTGAGATGTCATACCGCCACGACTTGTTACAATCGCCTCACTCGCTATCATTCCCTCGATATCCTCAGGAGACGTTTCTTGTCGCATTAGAATAACTTTTTCACCTTGTGCTGCCCATTCTTTAGCTGTTGCTGCATCAAAACAAACTTTCCCAACAGCCGAGCCAGGACTAGCTGGTAACCCAACATCAGATACCTTTACTGCTTCTTCTAAGGCTACTTTTGAAAACTCTGGATGAAGTAAATGACTAATCATATCAGGATTTAATGTCAGTAAAGCATCTTCTTCTTGAATTAATCCTTCTTCGACCAAATCAACGGCAATTTTCACACTTGCTTGAGCTGTTCGTTTTCCATTTCGTGTTTGTAAAATATAAAGTTTTCCTTTTTCTACAGTAAACTCGATATCTTGCATATCACGATAATGTTGCTCTAACAAATGAGCTAGACGAGCGAATTCCTCATAAACTTCAGGCAAATCATTTTTTAATTTTTCGATTGGTTCAGGTGTACGAATTCCCGCTACAACATCTTCACCTTGTGCATTGATTAAGTACTCACCAAATAATTTATTTTCACCAGTTGCTGGATTTCTAGTAAAGGCAACTCCTGTTCCACTTGTATTTCCACTATTTCCAAAGACCATCATTTGAATATTAACAGCTGTTCCAATATCATCTGGAATGTGGTTTAACTCACGATAGATATGTGCTCGCTCATTATTCCAAGAATGAAACACTGCTTCAATCGCTAAATATAGTTGTTCTTTCGCAGACTGTGGGAACGGTTTCTTTTTTATTTCCAAAATAATACGTTTGAATTCGATTACAATGTTCTTTAAATCGTTACCTGTCAACTCACTATCTAGTTTAACGCCATGTTTTTGTTTGTAGAATGTTAAATAATTTTCGAAATACTGCATATCAATCCCGAAGACAACGTTTCCAAACATTTGTAACAAACGTCGATAACAATCATAGGCAAATGCTTCGTCCTCTGTTAATGATGCAAGTTGTTCAACGGTTTCATCATTTAACCCCAAGTTTAAAATCGTATCCATCATACCCGGCATTGAGAATTTTGCTCCACTACGAACAGAAACAAGCAATAAATCGTTATCACCTTCAAATGATTTATTGGTTTTCTTTTCTAATAAACTCAACTGTTCATCTATTTCTTTTTTTAATTCATCTGATAATTCTTTTGTTGTATTTAAAAACGACATACATGCTTCAGTCGTAATAGTAAACCCTGGTGGCACTGGCAAGCCTAAGCGTGTCATCTCAGCCAAGTTTGCTCCCTTACCACCTAATAGGTTTTTCATATCTGCATTACCTTCATCAAATTGATATACTTGTTTTAACACACTAATTCCTCCAATTAACTTTAATTAGTACCTGTTAATGATTATATAGTACGTCATATATAAAATCAATAGGCAATTAATAGGTTTTATTAGAATGTTCATTCACAAATTAATGCAAAACTACTTTAAAAAATTTCTGAAATAAGTTACGATATATTTTCAAGGAGGAGTCAATATGGTACAAACTTTACAAAAAAAGATGGGGACACGCTTTAGTGATACCTTATTTATTGTCATTGGAACACTTTTTGTCGCATTTGGTTTCAATGCTTTTTTATTGCCCAATCGAATCGTGTCTGGAGGAATCAATGGATTAACCATTATTTTATACGAGACACTTCATTTAACACCCAGTATTGTGTTATTTTCAGTTAACTTTGTGTTGCTGACACTTTCTTTCTTTTTATTAGGGAAAGAAGTTTTTTTCAAAAGTATTTTAGGGAGTTTTCTTGTGCCATTATTTGTGTCATTACTACATGGTGTGGCTCTAAATCATATTGAGCCTATTTTAGCCGCTATTTTTGGTGGGATTACGGTTGGTCTTGGTGTTGGTTTGGTCTTTTTAGGAAAAGGTTCAACTGGAGGAACTGCCTTAATTGCATTGATTGTCCAAAAATATATTCCAATTAAATTAGGAATTATTTTAGGAATTTGTGATGGGTTAGTTATTTTAAGTGCCCTTTTTGTGTTTGATGTGCAGACTGTTTTATTTGCTCTTATTGCATTGTATTTAACTAGTCGTATGGTTGACACCGTTCAAGTTGGTCCTGAATCATCTAAAAATGTCATGATTATTTCTAATGACTATAAAAAAATTCGAGAACAGATTATTTCTGATTTAGACTTAGGGGCTACTCTTATTCCTATTGAAGGTGGCTTAAATCTTGAAGAGAAGAAAATGATTATGGTCGTTATTCAGGAAGATCAATTTATCGCACTAAAACAAGCAATACTAGATATCGACGAAGAAGCATTTGTCGTGGTTACAAGTGCTCATGAGGTTGTTGGTAAAGGATTTACTGCTTATAGATAACAAAAAAAGCAAGCGTTAGATTGACTCTAACACTTGCTTTTTAATTGTTGTCATCTAGAATGTTTAAACGAATTCTCTTAGAATGATCCGTACGAACACTGTAAACAATTGTACGAATTGCTTTCGCCACACGACCTTGTTTTCCAATGATACGACCGATATCTTCTGAAGCTACTTTTAAATTGTACTCCATAAATTCTTCAGATTCTTCTACATCTAGGCGAACTAAATCGGGTTGACTAACTAACGGACGGACAATGGTTAATACCAAATCTTTTACATCAGTCATTCATAAGCCCACCTTATTTTTTAGTATATTTAGCTTCGTGATGTTTTTTCATGATTCCTTCACGAGATAAAATGTTACGTACTGTATCAGAAGGTTGAGCTCCTTTTGATAACCAGTCTAAGATTAAGTCTTCTTCAACTTTTACTTGAGCTGGCTCTGTTAATGGGTTGTAAGTTCCCACTACTTCGATGTAACGTCCATCACGAGGTGAACGAGAATCTGCTACTACCATACGATAAAAAGGTTTCTTTTTAGAACCCATACGTTTTAAACGAATTTTAACTGCCATTATTAAGGCACCTCCAAAAATTTTTGATTTGTTTTAATCACAAAGATTAGTTTATCAGTTTTAAATGGTCTTGTAAAGTGTTTTTTCTTTACAGGTTAATCTTTTTTATTTAACCCAAATTTTATGTCGTACGCTTCTTTTAAAGAGAGCCTTGAAACCGTCACACTACTCATTTCTTCTAAAGGTAGATTAAGGAATAATTCTTTCTCATCACTATTATCTAATGGTAGTAAAAATAATCCTTCCGCTAATAATTGACCTCTTTCTATGATGTCTTCTGATAAAAAACGACAATCGGCTTCATTTATTTTTAGATACCTTGTTAGGTCTTTGGTTCCAGTTTTCCGGTCGAAAAATAATTCTAATTGACCATTTGATAGAAAGAAAATACGATCTGCATACTGTTCCAAGTTATCCAACAGATGAGACGCTATAATGATTAATTTTCCTTCATCTCTTTTTTTCGCCATAATGGTTGAAATAAGTGTCACGTTTGTTGGATCTAGCCCATTCATTACTTCATCCATTAGCATAATTTTCGTATCAGCTGCTATTTGCATAGCAAAACATAATCGTTGTCTCATACCTAATGAATAGTTACCGACTAAATCATTAATATAATGTGCCATGTCTAGCTCGTTAATTAACTCTTTTACCGGTATTTTAGACTTCCAAATCTTTTTATACATCGTTAAATGCTCTAAACCAGTTTTATGATTATACAAATCTTGCTGGTCTGGCATCATACTTATTTTTTTATAAAGTTTAATTTGCTTTCTAGCTGATTTGTAAGTTCCTTTTTTATCAATGATCAGTTGACCTTTTTGTGGTGTTTCATAATTCATTAACACATTTAACAAGGTACTTTTCCCTGTTCCATTGGGTGCTACTAATCCCACAATTTCGCCCGCATGAAAGTCTTCAGTAATATCTTTTAAAATTGGTTTATTTTTGTGTAAAAAAAATAGCATAAAAATCTAGTTATCCGCATAAAAACTGGACTTATCACACTTTATCAAGGTCAAAACCACTCAATTTACTACTAATTTACTACTTATGAATGAGCTTTGATACGACGATTTATCCTTGAAAAGTGAAGATATAAAGATACTTCCAATAAAATTTGAATATTTAATAGGTAGACACTTCAAAAAATGAGGTGTCTATTTTTTTACCCGATTTTGAAAGGAAGTGAACTTATGAAAACAAAAAATCAAGAATCAAAAGGTCGTTCCCCACTCTTTAAGACCATCAAACATTCATTCAGCCAATAAAAAAGAAAGGATAGGTAAAAATATGGAACTTAAATTTGTGATTCCCAACATGGAAAAAACATTCGGCAATTTAGAATTTGCTGGCGAGGATAAAGTCGTTCAGCGAAGAATCAACGGACGGCTAACTGTCTTATCAAGAAGCTATAATCTCTATTCTGATGTTCAAAGAGCAGATGATATTGTGGTGGTGCTTCCTGCTGAAGCTGGCGAAAAACATTTCGGCTTTGAGGAACGTGTGAAGTTAGTCAATCCACGTATTACCGCAGAGGGCTACAAAATCGGCACTCGTGGTTTTACAAATTACCTTTTACATGCTGACGACATGATAAAAGAATAAAGAAAGAGAGGAAAAATGATGAGATTAGCAAATGGCATTGTATTAGATAAAGACACGACTTTTGGAGAATTGAAATTCTCTGCTCTACGTCGTGAAGTGAGAATCCAAAATGAAGACGGGTCGGTTTCAGATGAAATCAAGGAACGTACCTATGACTTAAAATCCAAAGGACAAGGACGCATGATTCAAGTAAGTATTCCTGCCAGCGTGCCTTTGAAAGAGTTTGATTATAACGCACGGGTGGAACTTATCAATCCCATTGCGGACACCGTTGCTACTGCCACCTATCAAGGAGCAGATGTTGACTGGTATATCAAGGCAGACGATATTGTGCTGACAAAGGATTCTAGTTCATTCAAAGCTCAACCACAAGCAAAGAAAGAACCGACACAAGACAAATAGTCGCTAGGTAGAAAGGAGACTTTTTCGCATGAAACAGCGTGGTAAAAGGATTCGCCCATCTGGTAAAGATTTAGTCTTTCATTTTACGATAGCGTCACTCCTGCCTGTTTTCCTGCTGGTTGTCGGACTGTTTCATGTGAAGACAATCCAGCAGATCAACTGGCAGGATTTTAACCTATCACAAGCAGATAAGATTGACATTCCCTATTTAATTATCAGTTTCAGTGTCGCAATTCTTATCTGCTTGCTGGTAGCGTTTGTATTCAAACGGGTTCGCTATGATACGGTTAAACAACTTTACCACCGTCAAAAACTGGCAAAGATGATACTTGAAAACAAGTGGTATGAATCTGAACAGGTCAAAACAGAGGGTTTCTTTAAAGATAGTGCTGGTCGTACAAAGGAAAAGATAACCTACTTCCCTAAAATGTATTATCGACTTAAAAATGGCTTGATACAGATACGGGTGGAAATCACGCTGGGAAAATATCAAGACCAACTCTTACACTTGGAAAAGAAATTAGAGAGTGGCTTGTACTGTGAGCTGACGGATAAAGAGTTAAAGGATTCCTATGTGGAATATACTTTGCTCTATGACACCATAGCCAGTCGTATTTCTATTGATGAAGTAGAAGCTAAAGATGGTAAACTTCGCTTAATGAAAAACGTATGGTGGGAATATGATAAGCTCCCTCATATGTTGATTGCTGGTGGTACAGGTGGCGGTAAAACTTACTTTATACTGACACTGATTGAAGCCTTGCTTCATACAGATTCAAAACTGTATATTCTTGACCCGAAAAATGCTGATCTTGCGGACTTAGGTTCTGTGATGGCAAATGTCTACTATAGAAAAGAAGACTTGCTTTCTTGCATTGAAACATTCTATGAAGAAATGATGAAACGTAGTGAGGAAATGAAGCAGATGAAGAACTATAAGACTGGCAAAAATTATGCTTACTTAGGTCTCCCGGCACACTTCTTAATCTTTGATGAATACGTCGCTTTCATGGAAATGCTGGGAACAAAAGAAAACACCGCAGTTATGAATAAGCTGAAACAGATTGTCATGTTAGGTCGTCAAGCTGGCTTCTTTCTAATACTGGCTTGTCAACGTCCAGACGCAAAATATTTAGGCGACGGAATCCGTGATCAGTTTAATTTCAGAGTGGCTTTAGGTCGTATGTCTGAAATGGGCTATGGCATGATGTTTGGCAGTGACGTACAAAAGGATTTATTCTTAAAGCGAATCAAAGGTCGTGGCTATGTTGATGTAGGAACAAGTGTCATATCAGAGTTTTATACTCCCCTTGTACCAAAAGGATATGATTTCTTGGAGGAAATTAAAAAGTTATCCAACAGCAGACAGTCCACGCAGGCGACGTGCGAAGCGGAAGTCGCAGGTGTGGACTGATCTTGCTGGCTGGTGTGGCAATAGCCACGCCAGCACTTAACCCCCCGTATCTAACAGGGGGGTACAAATCGACAGGAAACAGTCAAAAAAACATTAGAAAATCCTTTGGTTACAAGGGATTTACAAAATTTCAGCGTATGTCAAATGGGCTTTAAAAGTTGACATACGCCTTTTTGATTGGAGGGATTTTTACTGAATGAACAAACTTGGTTACAGCATTTAAAAGAAAAACGCTTGGCTTATGGACTATCTCAAAACCGTTTAGCTGTTGCGACTGGTATTACAAGGCAGTATCTAAGCGATATTGAAACAGGAAAAGTCAAGCCATCAGAGGATTTACAGCAGTCCCTTTGGGAAGCTCTGGAACGCTTCAATCCCGACGCTCCCCTTGAAATGCTGTTTGATTATGTAAGAATTCGCTTTCCGACAACAGACGTACAGCAGGTGGTCGAAAACATCTTACAACTGAAACTGTCCTATTTTCTTCATGAGGACTATGGTTTCTATTCTTATTCAGAGCATTATGCTTTAGGCGACATATTCGTCCTTTGCTCCCATGAACTGGACAAAGGAGTTCTGGTGGAATTGAAAGGTCGTGGGTGCAGACAATTTGAAAGCTATCTTCTGGCACAACAAAGAAGCTGGTATGAGTTCTTTATGGACGTTTTGGTGGCTGGCGGTGTGATGAAACGCCTTGACCTTGCCATTAACGATAAGACAGGGATTTTAAATATCCCTGTACTCACTGAAAAGTGCCAACAGGAAGAATGTATCTCCGTCTTCCGCAGTTTTAAAAGCTATCGCAGTGGCGAACTGGTACGCAAAGAGGAAAAGGAATGTATGGGAAACACCCTCTATATCGGTTCATTACAAAGTGAAGTTTATTTCTGTATCTATGAAAAGGACTACGAGCAGTACAAGAAAAATGATATTCCCATTGAAGACGCAGAAGTAAAAAACCGTTTTGAGATTCGATTGAAAAATGAGCGTGCCTATTATGCAGTCCGTGATTTACTCGTCTATGACAATCCAGAGCATACCGCCTTTAAAATTATCAATCGGTATATCCGTTTTGTAGATAAAGACGATTCCAAACCTCGTTCTGATTGGAAACTGAATGAAGAATGGGCTTGGTTTATTGGGAACAATCGTGAACGATTAAAACTAACCACAAAACCAGAGCCTTACTCCTTCCAAAGGACGCTGAACTGGCTATCTCATCAAGTTGCCCCGACCTTAAAGGTTGCGATTAAACTTGATGAAATCAACCAGACGCAGGTTGTAAAAGACATTCTCGACCATGCGAAACTGACAGACCGACACAAGCAGATTTTGAAGCAACAGTCAGTAAAAGAACAGGACGTGATAACAACAAAAAAATAACTCAAATACAAATTCATTGAATATAGAGAGGAGAACATTTTTATGAATTTTGGACAAAACCTTTATAACTGGTTTCTATCAAACGCTCAATCACTGGTGCTTTTAGCAATCGTTGTGATTGGCTTGTATCTTGGCTTCAAGCGTGAGTTTAGCAAACTGATTGGCTTTTTAATTATTGCGATTATTGCGGTTGGCTTAGTCTTCAACGCTGCTGGAGTAAAAGACATTTTACTAGAGCTATTCAATCGCATTATTGGTGCTTAAATAAAACCGTTCTTTTGTGGAATATAAGTGGTTTTCTTATGTTCCGCAAAGGAATGGTACACCAAACGAAGTGCGGTAGGGATTTTTGAATCTCTACAAAGAAAGGACGTGAATATATGGACGATATGCAAGTCTATATTGCGAATTTAGGCAAATACAATGAGGGCGAATTGGTCGGTGCGTGGTTTACCTTTCCCATTGACTTTGAGGAAGTCAAAGAGAAAATCGGCTTGAATGATGAATATGAGGAATACGCCATTCATGACTACGAGTTACCCTTTACGGTTGACGAATACACTTCCATTGGCGAACTCAATCGACTATGGGAAATGGTATCGGAATTACCCGAAGAATTACAATCGGATCTATCTGCTCTGCTCACTCATTTTTCAAGCATTGAAGAACTAAGCGAACATCAAGAGGATATTATCATTCATTCCGATTGTGATGATATGTATGACGTGGCACGCTACTACATTGAAGAAACGGGTGCTTTAGGCGAAGTACCAGCTAGTCTTCAAAACTATATTGATTATCAAGCCTATGGTCGGGATTTAGACCTTTCAGGAACGTTTATCTCAACCAATCATGGGATTTTTGAAATCGTCTATTAAATCTGTCGGTACATTACTACTGGCAGATTTTCTATTTTACGGGGTGGCTCAATCAGCTACCCCTATTTTTTATGAAAGGATTGATTACATGAAGAAAATACGAAGCTATACCAGTATCTGGTCTGTGGAAAAGGTACTGTATTCTATCAATGATTTTAGACTTCCGTTTCCCATAACCTTTACGCAAATGACATGGTTTGTCGTGTCACTCTTTGCAGTGATGATACTTGGCAACTTGCCCCCTCTTTCCATGATAGAGGGAGCATTTCTCAAATACTTTGGGATTCCTGTGGCTTTCACATGGTTTATGTCTACAAAAACTTTTGATGGTAAAAAGCCTTATGGATTTTTGAAGTCTGTCATTGCTTATGCACTGCGACCAAAGCTGACCTATGCAGGAAAAAAAGTAACGCTTGGCAGAAACCAGCCACAAGAAGCCATTACAGCAGTTAGGAGTGAATTTTATGGCATATCCAATTAAATACATTGAAAACAATCTCGTCTGGAATAAAGACGGGGAATGTTATGCTTACTATGAGCTTGTTCCTTACAATTACTCATTTCTAAGTCCAGAACAGAAAATACAAGTGCATGATTCTTTCAGACAGCTTATCGCACAAAATCGTGATGGCAAAATTCATGCTTTACAAATCAGTACAGAATCCAGCATACGTTCTGCACAAGAGCGTTCCAAAAATGAAGTCACTGGCAAGCTCAAAGCGGTTGCCTATGACAAAATCGACCAACAGACAGACGCTTTAATATCCATGATTGGCGAAAATCAAGTGAACTACCGTTTCTTTATCGGCTTTAAGTTGCTTCTCAACGATCAGGAGTTTTCTATGAAAAGTCTTACCGTTGAAGCAAAAAATGCTTTGTCTGATTTTGTCTATGATGTGAACCATAAGCTGATGGGCGATTTTGTTAGTATGAGTAATGATGAAATCCTGCGTTTTCAGAAGATGGAAAAGCTCTTAGAAAATAAAATCTCTCGTCGTTTCAAAATCCGCAGGTTAGATAAGGACGACTTCGGCTATCTGATTGAACACCTTTACGGACAGACAGGCACTGCCTATGAAGAGTATGAGTACCATCTATCAAAGAAAAAGCTGGATAATGAAACGCTGATTAAATACTATGACTTGATTAAGCCTACTCGCTGTTTGGTGGAAGAAAAACAGCGATATTTGAAAATCCAGCAGGAAGATGAAACCGTCTATGTAGCTTACTTTACCATTAACAGCATTGTCGGAGAACTGGACTTCCCGTCCTCTGAAATCTTCTACTACCAGCAACAGCAATTTACATTCCCGATTGATACGTCAATGAATGTGGAAATTGTAGCGAATCGTAAAGCCCTATCTACTGTCCGCAATAAAAAGAAAGAACTGAAAGACTTGGATAACCACGCTTGGCAAAGTGATAATGAAACCAGCTCCAATGTGGCGGAAGCTCTGGAAAGTGTGAATGAGCTGGAAACCAATTTAGACCAAAGCAAGGAATCTATGTACAAGCTGTCTTATGTGGTAAGGGTATCAGCAAATGATCTTGACGAACTCAAACGTCGTTGTAATGAAGTGAAAGATTTTTATGACGATTTAAGCGTAAAACTGGTACGACCATTTGGGGATATGCTCGGCTTACATGAAGAATTTTTACCTGCCAGCAAGCGTTATATGAATGATTATATTCAATACGTGACCTCTGATTTCCTCGCTGGTTTAGGTTTTGGTGCTACTCAAATGCTGGGGGAAAATGAGGGGATTTATGTTGGCTACAGCTTAGATACTGGACGCAATGTCTATCTGAAACCTGCTCTTGCCAGTCAAGGGGTTAAGGGTTCAGTAACCAATGCGTTAGCGTCGGCTTTTGTTGGTTCGCTGGGTGGTGGTAAATCCTTTGCGAATAACCTTATCGTCTATTATGCGGTGCTTTATGGGGCACAAGCAGTGATTGTAGACCCAAAAGCAGAACGTGGCAGATGGAAAGAAACCTTGCCAGAGATTTCCCATGAAATCAATATCGTCACTCTGACTTCTGATGAGAAAAACAAAGGCTTACTTGACCCTTATGTGATTATGAAAAATCCCAAAGATTCTGAATCACTGGCTATTGATATTCTGACATTCCTTACGGGGATTTCCTCTCGTGATGGGGAACGCTTCCCAATCCTTAGAAAAGCCATTCGTGCAGTAACCAATAGTGAAGTACGAGGGTTGATGAAAGTGATTGAGGAATTACGGGTTGAGAATACGCCACTAAGTACCAGTATAGCCGACCATATCGAAAGTTTTACAGACTATGACTTTGCACATTTATTATTCAGTAATGGTTATGTGGAGCAGTCTATCAGCTTAGAAAAACAACTGAACATTATACAGGTTGCGGACTTGGTACTTCCCGACAAGGAAACTTCCTTTGAGGAATATACCACTATGGAGCTTTTATCCGTTGCTATGCTGATTGTCATTAGTACCTTTGCTTTAGACTTTATCCATACAGACCGAAGCATTTTCAAGATTGTAGATTTAGACGAAGCATGGAGCTTTTTACAGGTAGCACAAGGAAAAACACTATCTATGAAGCTGGTTCGGGCTGGTCGTGCTATGAACGCTGGGGTATATTTCGTGACCCAAAATACAGACGA
Source organism: Vagococcus martis (assembly GCF_002026305.1). NCBI lineage: Bacteria > Bacillati > Bacillota > Bacilli > Lactobacillales > Enterococcaceae > Vagococcus > Vagococcus martis. Next base: position 315,031 of record NZ_MVAB01000001.1, read on the forward strand.
CCTCTTAGATGAAAAACTGAAAAATAACCTCGGCTTAAAATTTGCATTTCGTTCCACTGACCTTAACGAGATTAAAAAGACCTTAGCCTTTTTTGGTGTAGACCCAGAGGACGAAAACAATCAGAAGCGATTGCGTGATTTGGAAAACGGGCAATGCCTTATCAGTGATTTATATGGTCGTGTCGGTGTGATACAGTTCCACCCTGTATTTGAAGAACTGCTCCATGCCTTTGATACCAGACCACCTGTGCGAAAAGAGGTGTAAATGTGAAACCATCAATAGTAAACAGAATAAAATCAAACTGGACGCTGAAACGTCTAGGTAAAGTGGCAATGACAGTGGCTTTCACACTTGTGATTGCCATTTTTCTTTTAGCCATGCTGGGAACGGTGGTTCAAGCTGCGGGCTTGGTAGATGATACGGTCAATGTGGCAAATGAATACAGCCGATACCCACTTGAAAACTATCAACTGGATTTTTATGTGGATAATAGCTGGGGCTGGCTTCCGTGGAACTGGTCGGACGGGATTGGAAAACAGGTCATGTATGGACTATATGCCATTACCAATTTTATTTGGACAATCAGTTTGTATGTTTCCAATGCGACAGGTTACTTAGTACAGGAAGCCTATTCCTTAGACTTCATTTCCGCTACAGCAGATTCCATTGGTAAGAATATGCAGACCTTAGCTGGTGTGAGTGCAAACGGATTTTCAACAGAGGGTTTCTATGTTGGATTCCTCTTACTCTTGATTTTGGTTCTTGGGGTTTATGTTGCCTATACGGGACTGATAAAGAGAGAAACCACAAAGGCAATTCATGCCATTATGAATTTTGTGCTGGTGTTTATCCTATCGGCTTCCTTTATTGCCTACGCTCCCGACTACATTAAAAAAATCAATGACTTTTCATCAGACATCAGTAATGCCAGTTTATCACTTGGCACGAAGATTGTCATGCCCCATTCCGATAGTCAAGGCAAGGACAGCGTGGACTTAATCAGAGATAGCCTGTTTTCCATACAGGTTCAGCAACCGTGGCTACTGCTTCAATACAACAGTTCAGACATTGAAAGTATCGGTATTGACCGTGTGGAAAGCCTGCTCTCCACCAGCCCAGATTCCAACAATGGCGAAGACAGAGAAAAAATTGTTGCGGAAGAAATTGAAGACAGAAGCAATACCAATCTAACCATTACAAAGACCATTAACCGTTTAGGTACAGTCTTCTTCCTATTTGTCTTCAATATTGGGATTTCCATATTTGTATTCCTATTAACAGGAATCATGATTTTCTCGCAGGTACTTTTTATCATCTATGCTATGTTTCTGCCTGTGAGCTTTATTTTAAGCATGATTCCATCATTTGATGGTATGTCAAAACGAGCCATAACAAAGCTCTTTAATACCATTTTGACACGAGCTGGAATCACATTGATTATTACGACAGCATTTAGTATTTCAACCATGCTCTATACCTTATCGGCTGGTTATCCGTTCTTTTTGATTGCTTTTCTACAGATTGTGACCTTTGCAGGAATCTACTTCAAGCTGGGCGATTTAATGAGTATGTTTTCTCTACAGAGTAACGATTCTCAAAGTGTGGGAAGTCGTGTGATGAGAAAACCTCGTATGCTTATGCACGCTCACATGCACCGTCTACAGCGGAAACTTGGACGTTCCATGACTACTCTAGGGGCTGGGTCTGCCATTGTTACAGGTAAAAAAGGACAGTCGGGTTCGGGGAGTTCTGCAAGGACACAAGCAGATCACTCCCGACCAGACGGAAAGGAAAAATCAACACTTGGAAAACGTATCGGTCAAACCATCGGTACAGTAGCTGATACCAAAGACAGAATGGTAGACACTGCTAGTGGTTTGAAAGAACAGGTTAAAGATTTGCCGACCAATGCAAGATATGCAGTATATCAAGGAAAATCCAAAGTAAAAGAGAATGTCCGTGATTTAACCAGTAGTATTTCTCAAACCAAAGCGGACAGAGCCAGTGGACGCAAGGAACAGCAGGAACAAAGGCGAAAAACCATTGCGAAGCGTCGCTCTGAAATGGAACAGGTCAAACAGAAAAAACAGCCTGCTTCTTCTGTTCATGAAAGACCGACTACAAGACAAGAACAATATCATGATGAACAGACCTCAAAACAGTCTAATATTCAGACTTCATATAAGGAATCTCAACAAGCCAAACAAGAGCGTCCAGCAGTTAAGTCCGATTTTTCAAGTCCAAAAGTGGAACGCCAAGGCAATACCGTTCAAGAAAAAACCGTTCAAAAGCCAGCAACTTCAACCACTACAGCAGATAGAACTTCACAACGTCCAATCACAAAAGAACGTCCGTCTACTGTTCAAAGAGTACCACTACAAAATACAAGAAGTAGACCACCAATCAAAACCGCCACCATTAAGAAAGTCGGTAAGAAACCATGAAGTTGAAAACTTTAGTGATTGGTGGTTCTGGATTATTCTTGATGGTCTTCTCACTGCTTCTGTTTGTTGCCATTTTATTTTCAGATGAACAGGACAGCGGAATTTCCAATATTCATTATGGAGGTGTGAATGTTTCCGCAGAAGTGCTGGCTCATAAGCCTATGGTAGAAAAATATGCCAAAGAATATGGCGTTGAAGAATATGTCAACATACTTCTTGCGATTATACAGGTGGAATCGGGCGGTACTGCGGAAGATGTTATGCAGTCCTCGGAATCCCTCGGTCTTCCACCTAATTCATTGAGTACAGAAGAATCCATTAAGCAAGGTGTGAAGTATTTCAGTGAATTATTAGCCAGTAGCGAAAGGCTCAGTGTAGATTTAGAATCGGTTATCCAGTCCTACAATTATGGTGGTGGTTTCTTAGGGTATGTGGCTAATCGTGGAAATAAATATACCTTTGAACTGGCTCAAAGTTTCTCAAAAGAGTATTCAGGTGGCGAAAAAGTGTCTTACCCCAATCCCATAGCCATACCTATCAATGGGGGCTGGCGATACAACTATGGCAATATGTTTTATGTGCAACTGGTAACGCAGTATCTTGTCACAACAGAGTTTGATGATGATACGGTACAAGCCATCATGGACGAAGCACTGAAATATGAGGGCTGGCGATACGTTTACGGTGGAGCTTCCCCGACTACTTCTTTTGATTGTAGCGGACTGACACAATGGACGTATGGAAAAGCTGGAATTAACTTACCACGAACCGCACAACAGCAATATGATGTGACCCAGCATATCCCACTATCGGAAGCACAAGCTGGCGATTTGGTTTTCTTTCATTCTACCTATAACGCTGGCTCTTATATTACTCATGTTGGGATATACCTTGGCAATAACCGTATGTTTCATGCAGGCGACCCAATCGGTTATGCCGACTTAACAAGCCCCTACTGGCAACAGCATTTAGTGGGAGCAGGACGAATCAAACAATGAGAAAGGAAGATTTAATGATGAAATTTAGAAAAAATCAGAATAAAGAAAAACAGATACCAAAGGAAAAGAAACCTCGTGTCTATAAGGTCAATCCTCATAAAAAGGTTGTGATTGCCTTGTGGGTACTTTTAGGGCTTAGTTTCAGCTTTGCGATATTCAAGCACTTTACAGCTATAGATACTCATACTATTCACGAAACAACTATCATAGAAAAGGAATACGTTGATACTCATCATGTAGAAAATTTTGTAGAGAACTTTGCGAAAGTCTACTATTCATGGGAGCAATCCGATAAGTCCATTGATAATCGAATGGAAAGTCTAAAAGGCTATCTGACAGATGAACTTCAAGCTCTCAATGTTGATACAGTACGCAAAGATATTCCTGTATCGTCTTCTGTAAGAGGATTTCAGATATGGACGGTAGAGCCAACTGGCGACAATGAGTTTAATGTAACCTACAGTGTAGACCAGCTCATTACAGAGGGAGAAAATACAAAGACCGTCCACTCTGCTTATATAGTGAGTGTCTATGTAGATGGTTCTGGAAATATGGTACTGGTTAAGAATCCGACCATTACCAACATACCTAAGAAATCAAGTTATAAACCAAAAGCCATTGAAAGTGAGGGGACGGTTGATTCCATTACAACCAATGAAATCAATGAGTTTTTAACGACGTTCTTCAAGCTCTATCCTACAGCGACAGCCAGTGAACTTTCCTACTATGTGAATGACGGGATATTAAAACCAATCGGAAAAGAGTACATCTTTCAAGAACTGGTAAATCCTATTCACAATCGTAAGGATAATCAAGTCACGGTATCGCTGACAGTGGAGTATATCGACCAGCAGACCAAAGCAACGCAGGTATCTCAATTTGATTTGGTACTTGAAAAGAACGGGAGTAATTGGAAGATTATAGAATAACAAATATTGGTACATTATTACAGCTATTTTGTAATCACGTACTCTCTTTGATAAAAAATTGGAGATTCCTTTACAAATATGCTCTTACGTGCTATTATTTAAGTATCTATTTAAAAGGAGTTAATAAATATGCGGCAAGGTATTCTTAAATAAACTGTCAATTTGATAGTGGGAACAAATAATTGGATGTCCTTTTTTAGGAGGGCTTAGTTTTTTGTACCCAGTTTAAGAATACCTTTATCATGTGATTCTAAAGTATCCGGAGAATATCTGTATGCTTTGTATGCCTATGGTTATGCATAAAAATCCCAGTGATAAAAGTATTTATCACTGGGATTTTTATGCCCTTTTGGGTTTTTGAATGGAGGAAAATCACATGAAAATTATTAATATTGGAGTTTTAGCTCATGTTGATGCAGGAAAAACTACCTTAACAGAAAGCTTATTATATAACAGTGGAGCGATTACAGAATTAGGAAGCGTGGACAAAGGTACAACGAGGACGGATAATACGCTTTTAGAACGTCAGAGAGGAATTACAATTCAGACAGGAATAACCTCTTTTCAGTGGGAAAATACGAAGGTGAACATCATAGACACGCCAGGACATATGGATTTCTTAGCAGAAGTATATCGTTCATTATCAGTTTTAGATGGGGCAATTCTACTGATTTCTGCAAAAGATGGCGTACAAGCACAAACTCGTATATTATTTCATGCACTTAGGAAAATGGGGATTCCCACAATCTTTTTTATCAATAAGATTGACCAAAATGGAATTGATTTATCAACGGTTTATCAGGATATTAAAGAGAAACTTTCTGCCGAAATTGTAATCAAACAGAAGGTAGAACTGTATCCTAATATGTGTGTGACGAACTTTACCGAATCTGAACAATGGGATACGGTAATAGAGGGAAACGATGACCTTTTAGAGAAATATATGTCCGGTAAATCATTAGAAGCATTGGAACTCGAACAAGAGGAAAGCATAAGATTTCAGAATTGTTCTCTGTTCCCTCTTTATCATGGAAGTGCAAAAAGTAATATAGGGATTGATAACCTTATAGAAGTTATTACTAATAAATTTTATTCATCAACACATCGAGGTCCGTCTGAACTTTGCGGAAATGTTTTCAAAATTGAATATACAAAAAAAAGACAACGTCTTGCATATATACGCCTTTATAGTGGAGTACTACATTTACGAGATTCGGTTAGAGTATCAGAAAAAGAAAAAATAAAAGTTACAGAAATGTATACTTCAATAAATGGTGAATTATGTAAGATTGATAGAGCTTATTCTGGAGAAATTGTTATTTTGCAAAATGAGTTTTTGAAGTTAAATAGTGTTCTTGGAGATACAAAACTATTGCCACAGAGAAAAAAGATTGAAAATCCGCACCCTCTACTACAAACAACTGTTGAACCGAGTAAACCTGAACAGAGAGAAATGTTGCTTGATGCCCTTTTGGAAATCTCAGATAGTGATCCGCTTCTACGATATTACGTGGATTCTACGACACATGAAATTATACTTTCTTTCTTAGGGAAAGTACAAATGGAAGTGATTAGTGCACTGTTGCAAGAAAAGTATCATGTGGAGATAGAACTAAAAGAGCCTACAGTCATTTATATGGAGAGACCGTTAAAAAATGCAGAATATACCATTCACATCGAAGTGCCGCCAAATCCTTTCTGGGCTTCCATTGGTTTATCTGTATCACCGCTTCCGTTGGGAAGTGGAATGCAGTATGAGAGCTCGGTTTCTCTTGGATACTTAAATCAATCGTTTCAAAATGCAGTTATGGAGGGGATACGCTATGGCTGTGAACAAGGATTGTATGGTTGGAATGTGACGGACTGTAAAATCTGTTTTAAGTATGGCTTATACTATAGCCCTGTTAGTACCCCAGCAGATTTTCGGATGCTTGCTCCTATTGTATTGGAACAAGTCTTAAAAAAAGCTGGAACAGAATTGTTAGAGCCATATCTTAGTTTTAAAATTTATGCGCCACAGGAATATCTTTCACGAGCATACAACGATGCTCCTAAATATTGTGCGAACATCGTAGACACTCAATTGAAAAATAATGAGGTCATTCTTAGTGGAGAAATCCCTGCTCGGTGTATTCAAGAATATCGTAGTGATTTAACTTTCTTTACAAATGGACGTAGTGTTTGTTTAACAGAGTTAAAAGGGTACCATGTTACTACCGGTGAACCTGTTTGCCAGCCCCGTCGTCCAAATAGTCGGATAGATAAAGTACGATATATGTTCAATAAAATAACTTAGTGTATTTTATGTTGTTATATAAATATGGTTTCTTGTTAAATAAGATGAAATATTTTTTAATAAAGATTTGAATTAAAGTGTAAAGGAGGAGATAGTTATTATAAACTACAAGTGGATATTGTGTCCTGTATGTGGAAATAAAACACGATTAAAGATAAGGGAAGATACTGAATTAAAAAAATTCCCCCTCTATTGTCCGAAATGCAGACAAGAAAATTTAATTGAAATAAAGCAGTTCAAAGTAACTGTGATTACAGAGCCAGACGCAAAGACGCAGAGCCGATAAAATGAGATTAATACAATCTCATTTTATCGGCTCTTTCCGTTATGTATGGATTCTTTTAATTAGTCTTCGATGTTTCTTGCTTCGTTGATACCGCTGGCTAAAGATTCCATTAAGGATAGTTCTTTGTCTGTAAAGCTATCCATGTATTTCTCTATCTGTAATCGTCGGGTGCTTTTTACCAAGTTATTAGCAGGTAAGAAAAATTCATCAACGGAAACATGAAGTAACGATACAAGGTCATAAAGAACTTGTATGCTGGGGTGTTGCCCTTTATTTTCAATATTAGTTAAGTACCGTGGGTCAATTTCAATCAATGCTCCCACTTGTTCACGAGTTAAACCTCGTTTCAATCGAGCTTCTTTAATGGCTAAACCAAAGGCTCTAAAATCATATTTATCTTCTTTTTTACGCATAGTAGACCACCTCTATACATTTTATTGTTCCTACTGAATTAAAAACAGGTATAGAAAAACGTGTTATATGGTTTATAGGTTTATATTTAATAAAAAGCACTACTAAACGCCAATAAAAAAAACCGTTATATGGTAGTGCTATTTACGCTGTTAAAATATTGTATATTACTTCCAAATGGCGGTTTGTTGGAGGTCAACGTCGCCATGAAGTACATCATATACAATAAATTTCCTTACATTGGGTTCTTGTCAAAAAAAGTCGTCTATCTGCAATAGATAAGTACGTCCACCAATGTGGTTTTATAAATCATATAGATAGAATAACAGAAGCATGTAAACAGAGAAATAAATCTGTTTATATGCTTTTTTGGCTATTCAGAACTTTTTTACAAAGTTTATTTATCAGTAATGCAACAAATCCCCCTTTCACATTGGGACTAAGAGTGAAAGGAGATAAACGAGCAAGGCTCACTTCCTTTCCTAGACAGAAAGGGGGTGAGAAACATGAAACCATCTTCTTTTCAGACCACAATAGAAAATCAGTTTGACTATATCTGTAAACGTGCTATGGAAGACGAGCGAAAGAATTATATGCTTTATCTTTCAAGGATTGCAAAGCGTGAGGTGTCCTTTTCGGATGTTGGCGATTATCTTGTTAGCCAGTTTGCGACAACAGATAACTATTCAACTGACTTTCAGATTTTTACACTCAATGGGTTATCAGTAGGCGTTGAAAATGATTTGTTGAGTGAAGCATTACGTGAGTTGCCAGACAAGAAACGTGAAATTCTACTGCTGTTTTACTTTATGGACATGAGCGATTCAGAAATTGCAGACCTGTTGAAATTGAACCGTTCTACTGTCTATCGGCATAGAACCAGTGGACTAGCCTTAATTAAAAAGTTTATGGAGGAATTTGAAGAATGAAAACACAATATCCTATGATTCCCTTTCCTCTCATTGTAAAGGCAACAGATGGCGATACCGAAGCGATTAACCAGATTCTACATCATTACAGAGGGTACATAACGAAGCGTTCCCTACGACTTATGAAAGATGAATATGGCAATCAAAGTATGGTCGTTGATGAAGTCTTACGTGGAAGAATGGAAACCAGACTGATTACAAAGATTTTGTCATTTGAAATTAAGTAATATCCTCTCTCCTTTCGTGGAAGCGTGCTAAACCATTCCACGCTTCCCGAACAGGGAGGTTTGTTATTCCACCAAAGCATATTGAGCTTTCAATGTGTTTTGATAGGCTAACGAGCCATTGTTCTTTGAAAACTGAATAAAAGTAATCGAATACGTTTCGATAAGAAAAGAGCCAACGGAACTAACCGCCATGACCTATCTTATAAAGATAGCGAGCGATTCATGTTAGTGATCCGAGAAGCAATCTTTAGCAGGATTGCCTGCAACGACATTCTTATCGTGATAATGATACTCCCATACAGTCAATAGTCCGAGCGTGATAAAACCGTCGCAGGCAATGAGTATGGCTACATGAGAACCATGCAGGGGTGGAACTCCCGTGAGCTTTGCTAAAGCTGTTCGATTGCTGGTAAAACAACTTTTATGAAATCCAAATAAGTGATTTGGAAAGGAGGATTTTATGAAGCAGACTGACATTCCTATTTGGGAACGTTATACCCTAACCATTGAAGAAGCGTCAAAATATTTTCGTATTGGCGAAAACAAGCTACGACGCTTGGCAGAGGAAAATAAAAATGCAAATTGGCTGATTATGAATGGCAATCGTATTCAGATTAAACGAAAACAATTTGAAAAAATTATAGATACATTGGACGCAATCTAGCGTCGCCAAAGGGTCTTGTATATGATAAAATAGTATTAAGTCGTATCAAGGCTCTTTCCATAAAGGAAAGGAGCAAATGCCATGTCAGAAAAAAGACGTGACAATAAAGGTCGAATCTTAAAGACTGGAGAGAGCCAACGAAAAGACGGAAGATACTTATACAAATATATAGATTCATTTGGAGAACCGCAATTTGTTTACTCGTGGAAACTTGTGGCTACAGACCGAGTACCAGCAGGAAAGCGTGATTGTATCTCACTTAGAGAGAAAATCGCAGAGTTACAGAAAGACATTCATGATGGTATTGATGTTGTAGGAAAGAAAATGACACTCTGCCAGCTTTACGCAAAACAGAACGCTCAAAGACCAAAGGTTAGAAAAAACACTGAAACTGGACGCAAATATCTTATGGATATTTTGAAGAAAGACAAGTTAGGTGTAAGAAGTATTGACAGTATTAAGCCATCAGACGCTAAAGAATGGGCTATTAGAATGAGTGAAAATGGTTATGCTTATCAAACCATCAATAACTACAAACGTTCTTTAAAGGCTTCATTCTATATTGCTATACAAGATGATTGTGTTCGGAAGAATCCATTTGACTTTCAACTGAAAGCAGTTCTTGATGATGATACTGTCCCTAAGACCGTACTAACAGAAGAACAGGAAGAAAAACTGTTAGCCTTTGCAAAAGCTGATAAAACCTACAGCAAAAATTATGATGAAATTCTGATACTCTTAAAAACAGGTCTTCGTATTTCAGAGTTTGGTGGTTTGACACTTCCAGATTTAGATTTTGAGAATCGTCTTGTCAATATAGACCATCAGCTATTGAGAGATACTGAAATTGGGTACTACATTGAAACACCAAAGACCAAAAGTGGCGAACGTCAAGTTCCTATGGTTGAAGAAGCCTATCAAGCATTTAAGCGAGTGTTAGCGAATCGAAAGAATGATAAGCGTGTTGAGATTGATGGATATAGTGATTTCCTCTTTCTTAATAGAAAGAACTATCCAAAAGTGGCAAGTGATTACAACGGCATGATGAAAGGTCTTGTTAAGAAATACAATAAGTATAACGAGGATAAATTGCCACACATCACTCCACATAGTTTGCGACATACATTCTGTACCAACTATGCAAATGCAGGAATGAATCCAAAGGCATTACAGTACATTATGGGACATGCTAATATAGCCATGACGCTGAACTATTACGCACATGCAACATTCGATTCTGCAATGGCAGAAATGAAACGCTTGAATAAAGAGAAGCAACAGGAGCGTCTTGTTGCTTAGTAGTACAAATGAATTTACTACTTATTTACCACTTCTGACAGCTAAGACATGAGGAAATATGCAAAGAAACGTGAAGTATCTTCCTACAGTAAAAATACTCGAAAGCACATAGAATAAGGCTTTACGAGCATTTAAGAAAATATAAAAAGATAATTAGAAATTTATACTTTGTTTATACGAAAAACTAATATTCTCTAATTTAATCATAGACTTCTCCTTATAGTTGACGTTTTTTTACGGTACTTAATTTAAGTAATAGAATCAACAACAACACTGTCACTCCAACGACAAGGTATCCTTGATTTGTCGTAAGGTACGGGGTGGACCAAAAAAAACCTTGATAGCCTGATACTATATCACCACTATATAAGTAACTTGTTGGTGAATAGTAAAGTGCGTATATGTCTCCTAATCCATGTCGTTGATAAAATAGACTGGAAAATGTTATTAACACCATCACGACAAGATTGATAAAATCTTGTTTTAGCCAAAAAGAAACTAAAAACGTGAACAATACAATGGCTAAACAACTTAATCCCATCAAACCGAAACTCTTCACTAAAAACAAACCAATTGTCTCGCTAGAAAAAGTTGAATTCAAATTAGACACCGCATCAATTGGAAAGACACTGTAACTTGATGGTAAACTTAACGAACCAAATCCTCGGCGTAATCCTATCCAAATAAACCCGATACTAAGAGGGATTATCATTAAAAAGAGTCCGATAAACGTTATGATCAATTTAGCGATTAGCCGTTTAAATACACTCAAAGGGTAGCCATTTACTAAACTCTTATGCTGACGATCTTTACTAATCATATCTACCGAAAACAATATAGCCAACAAACAAAAAAGGACTGGTAAAACTCGGTGCATTAGACGAGAAACTACTTGCCAAGCTGTCTCTTCATTTAACTGATTTAACGATAACTTACTCGTTTGTTTAGCATACTGTGCCATTTTTGGGCCCATACTTCTATTACCATAAAAATTTTCAAACTCCGCGAAATCATTACCATATGTGTAATACAATGGGTTTAGAATCCTACCACCTTCATACCATTCAGCAGTTACTTTCGCATATGTTTTGAAGTCTTGCTTTTTTAGAGCCTCATATCTTTTTTCTTCAATTGGCAATACCATACGAAATGATTCAACAGCACTTAAAGTGTCTGGGTGAGTCTCTCCTTCAAGATTCACTGTTTCTAAAAAATGCTTTTTATCTAGGTAGTTTGCTTCTATTTTTTTTAAATTCGTTGTTTCATAAATATTAAAGTTGGGTTCAACTTTTATCACAAAAAATAAGGAAAGAAACCCTACAACCAAGTATAAGACGATATTTTTTTTATTATGAAAAAAATCTTGCCCTTCTTGTTTCAAATAATTAATCATAGTGCCTTCCTCCCCTACTTAATTTTAGTTGGACAAAAAAGATAACGATTAACACCACAATACTACCAAGTAAATACATTACTCCTTGATTAATTGAAACGTATGAAGTGCCTTCTATAATTAAAGATGGAGAAAGAACTGTTGCTGCTTTAAGTTGGGTTGGAAATAACCAAATAAAGGCATAGGTCATACACTCAATAATCACCGTGACATAACTATTTTTGGTGATATTATTTAAAACTGAACTGATTAAAAATGATAGCATAAACACTAAATAGCCAAATAAAATATAATAGAAAATCTTCTTAACCACTGTTGTGATAACAAACTGATTTTGGTAAACGACTTCAATCAAGCTTAAATCACCAAATCCATTTCCAGTAATACTTTGTAAAATAGCTAAATAACCAATAGTTAAAACGAGCAATCCGCCTAGTATCAAACTCTTTTTAATAAAATTACGTACCAATCGTTGGGTTAAACTTCGAGGTTGTCCTTTCAACAGGCTCTCATGTTCTTTTTCATCTACGATTAATCTTGCATTGACTACAGACATCAACGGAAACCATGCTACACCTAGTATTGTTAATAAAGAGATAATTAACCGACCAAACGTTAATGACTCCAACGGTAAGGTCTCGCCTGATTGTCTTAACGCCTTGTAATACGTTTCATCTCTTTGTACCTGATCTTTTGATAACTGAAGGGAGGTAATATCGGAAAAACCATCCAACTGCCCAGCTTGTTTACGAATATCGGTCAATTCAATGGTTGTGTCGATGTAATTTTGTTCATCTTCAAATAATAATGCATTAGACTGTCTTGCTAACGCTGATGTTTGTTGTAATAAATTTTGATACAGCGTTCCCCCTTCATCACTTGGCACATTTCGATAATCTAAAAGGGCAACCGTGATTTGAAGTGTTTCAGCTTGATTTAATTCTTTCAGACGATAACTATTTTTCTGCTGAGAAATCATAAAGATTCCTGTCATCACTATAAAAAACAGTATCGCATACACAACCCGTTGTTTTTTACTCATTTTACACCTCAACTTCCTCATAATTCTGTCATTTTAATTTAATTATATCACAATACCAAACAAAAAAAGCCTCGCATAAAACGAGACTTCTTATCATTTTATTGTGTTACTAAATTTTTGTTGTTTCTTTTTTTCTAATTCTAGCCAAGCTTCAATCACTTCTAAATCTTCTTGGCTAAACGATTTTTCCTGCAATAATTCTTCTATGATATCATCTGTTTTTTGATAAGGTGATTTTTTTGAATGGCTGATAGATCGTGTCAAACTACTTGTAAAAGCAGAAATAATGCCGACACCAAGAACCATCAAAATCCCACCAATCAATCGCCCTAAACCTGTTTGAATGACAATATCACCGTATCCGACTGTTGTAACAGTCTGCATTTCCCACCAAATCAAATCTTCATAATTATTTATATTAGGCTCCATCCATAATAAAGGAAGGGGTAAAAAGATAAAAATAATTAAAAAGATATTAAACAGTTTTCCTGTCCCAGTTTCTCTTAACTTGAAAAAAACTGGGAGGAAATATCGTTGACCTAAAGACGTAATCTGGATACTTTGCATAATGATTGGAAAAAACTTAACCAAACGAAATCCATGATGAAACGGAATAATCGCAATAAAATCCAAAAAGTGATGTCTCAAATAATCTTTTCTATTTTCTGTTTTCCATAGACTATAAAAACTATCTAGCGCAAATATCGCTAAAATAACCATATTAACCATCTCTTTGTGTGGCATATTAATCACATTCACAACCAATGAGATGATAATTAAAATAAACATAGTAAACAAATAAACTTTTTTTATTCGCTGTTGTGTCATCTTCTTCTCCGTGTACGAGTTGTCTCCTCTTGTGATTCCACTTCTTTATCTTTAGTACTTAAACAAAAAACTAATAAAAATGGTGATACTAAAATAATTGGTAAAATATATCGAATATAACCTAGCGTGATTGGACCGGCTATTAAAGTACCAATAAAAGCCCCCATTGGAATGACCATTCCAGCTAGGTAATATTTTTTATCTCTAATCCACATCACAAAGACTGATAGCATGATTAAAATATAAAAAGCATAATTATCTAATTGCGATAACACTGGTAATCTATCAAATATTCTATATAGTTTAACACGAATACTGTTAAGTTTTAGCGCTAGCTCATTGTCCTTTATACCAATTTTTCTTGTATTTAATATTTCATTCTCATCACCAGACATTAATACACCGTTATAGTAATATCCATTTAATGATTGATTCACATTAAATAAATTAGAATGACTTGCCATAACAGATTCAATCGCTAATAAAGGATGGGTTACTATCTGTTTTTGTACAACAGAAAAATAATCACTCATTTCTTTACTTGTGGCATCCTCATTATGGGTTGCCTTAACGACATCTGATCTATATGGATCATAATTCATTTTTATTGAATCATAATCTAGTACTTTATTGATTACATCCTTATCGTGTTTAGTAACTTCCTTATCATGATATTTAGCATATCTGGCTGTATGTTGGAAAGGTAAAGAAAGCATTTCACGACGATTTGGAGTTGGTTGTTCTTCAACATAGACAGCTGTCAATAGTTTATTTCCCATAGTTCCAACAATTAAGCCTAAAATCATCATAGATGTAATTGAGGTAACTTTATAGAATTTCTTTTTCATAACCAAACCACCAATAATATACACAACTAAAGTTAATCCAACAAAATGTAAAGTGTTATATCTAAATAACATCATAAATGTCACACTAATAGCCATTAAAAGAAATAATCTATGCTTTATATAATAATCATGATTAACAAAATACGTAATTAAACTCATCATAAATAAAATAAAAAAGCCTGAAAACATAATATCTTTCGTTGCTAAAATAATGGTTCCATTTACCATTGGAATAATGGCTAGTACAATAGTTATTCCAAAAAGTAAAGTCGATTTTTTAGTTAGTTTATAAGACAAGTTAATAGAATAGGCTAAACAACCTGCAACAAATAAAATTTGAGTCATGGTGTACAAAAATAATCCAAAGTTAGGATATCCTATAAAGCGACCAATTTTAACAAAATTCCCAATAAAGAGAGTGGATAATACAGGATGCCCTGCTTTTCGTGGACTAATAGCAAAATATTGTTTTAACTGGCTTAAAGAATCTCCCATAAAACTACTTGGATATGCACTTAAAGCGATTAAAAGCCATATGACACTTAATATAACAAAAGCTAATAAGAAAGGTGATTTTTCAAATAAACAGATGATGGGCTTTTTAGCATCATTTTCCTTTGTTTTATTCTGATAATAATATGTCAATACTGTTTGTCCTAATTCAATGATCATAAAAAATGACAATATGAAAAAAATTGAATAAACCGTCCCTACAGTTTTATTAATCACTTCATTTATCGTATCAATACCGCTTGCATAAACGGTCATAAACCATGTACAGATTGCAAAAAACAGTGATACGATTTTTTGAAGTATACTAGTTTTTGAATTTAATCTATCCACATAAGTAAATAATATATAAACTCCTACAAACGCCAATAATGCTAGCATTGGGCTATTTATTAGACTATTTAATGCTCTATCTTTTTGTATAGCCTTATTAAAAATAACCATCTGTCCCAAAATAACTATACTTGACTTAAATATATTCTTCATGAAGTCCTCTCTTTTCTTATTTAATAATCAATCCCTTAAAATTATAAATAAGAAAATCACATTTGTCGATTAAAATTATTAATTGATTATGTGAACTTGAACTTCTACACTCGTCTGCATATTTTTCTTAGCGGTTGCTAGCATCAAACGAATACGATTTAATTGATTGACTACTGATACCCCAGGATCGTAATCAATCGCTGCGATATTAGCTCCAGGATATTGATGGCGTAATTCTTTGATTACACCTTTACCAACCACATGATTTGGTAAACAGCCGAATGGTTGCATGCACACAATATTATTGACACCTGTTTTAAGTAGATCAATCATCTCGCCCGTCAAGAACCAACCTTCTCCTGTATGATTTCCAATTGATAAGACTTTACTAGCGTCTTCTGCTAACTGTTTAATAGAATGAATGCCTGTAAAACGTTGTGAATTATTTAATGCTTTAGACATTGGTTTCTCTATTTTTTCAATCAATTTTATAGCAAATTCGGCATATGTTTTATTTTTCTTCGGCATACCAAGGTTTTCATATTTCCATATTTGATTGTACAAGGAATAATTCATAAACCCAATTAAATCTGGGACAACAACTTCTGCCCCTTCTTCTTCAAGTAAGCGCACAATATCGTTATTTGCTGTTGGAGAGTATTTAACAAAAATTTCTCCAACTATGCCTACTTTAGGTTTGTTCGTTTCATGTAGTGGTATCGTATCGAAATCTGTGATAATTTGTTTCATGTTTTTATTAAACAATGTCAAAGAACCATTTCGAACATTTTTTTCTACTTTTTTAAGCCATGATTGATGTAGGACATCTATTTCACCTTTATTCATTTCATATGGACGTGTGCGATAAACCAGTCGCTCAAACAAGTCACCATATAAAACAGCCACTGCAATACGTTTTAGCATAGGTAACGTAAACTTAAATCCTGGGTTGGACTCTACCCCTTTATTGCCAAGTGACATTGAAACAACAGGGACTTGGCCAAATCCAGCTTCTTTTAAGGCTTTTCTTAAAAGCGGAATATAGTTTGTTGCACGACACCCACCACCTGTTTGAGTCATCATAACACTGACATTATCTAAATCATACTCACCACTTTGCAAGGCCTCAACAAGTTGCCCAATAGAGATAATCGCTGGGTAACATGCATCATTATTGACAAATTTCAATCCCACGTTAACTGCTTCTTTATCCATCATTGGTAAGCAGACAACATTGTATCCTGATGATTCGAGTGCAATATCAAACAATCCACTTTGATGAATTGGACTTAACATGGGTAATAACAGCGTATGTTTTTTACGCATTTCTTTAGTAAAGACGATTTTTTCTGGCTCTTCAAATTGAATGTTTGGTTGATAATTATTTTTCTCACGCTCTTTCATTGCTGCTTTCAGTGAACGAATACGGATACGAATCGCACCTAAATTTAATCCCTCATCAATCTTCAAAACAGTAAATATCTTGCCATACTTCTCTAGAATTTCTTCCACTTGATCTGTTGTCACGGCATCAATGCCACAACCAAATGAATTTAATTGTACCATTTCTAAATGTTTATTCTTTCCAACTACTTTAGCTGCTGCATACAAACGAGAATGATACACCCACTGGTTCACCACGCGTAAATTATCCATCTCTTCCAAATGAGAAATACTGTCTTCTGTTAAGACGTGGAACCCTTCTTGAGTAATAATTTGTGAGATACCGTGATTGATTTCTGGATCAATATGATAGGGTCTTCCAGCTAACACAATCCCTTTTTCACCTTTTAATGTCAACATACGTAATGTTTCTTCACCTTTAGCTCGGATATCTTCTTTGAACTTCTCTAATTCATCATAACCGTGCATTAAAGCTTGTTTAACTTCTTCAGGTGTGACGTCAAAGTCTTTAAAACATTCATAGAGCACAATAGCCACAGAATCAGGATCCGCTAAGTTTAGAAATGGGTTACGATAATCAACTTTCCCATCTCTTATGTCATCCATATTATTTCGTAAAACATCTGGATAGCTCTGTACAATTGGACAATTAAAATGATTATCCGCTGATTTTTCCTCTTGTCTTTCGAAAATGACACCAGGATAGAAGATTAATGGTACACCATCATCAATTAATGACTGAACATGACCATGTGAAATTTTAGCAGGATAACAGACAGTATCACTAGGAATCGTTTCAATTCCTTTTTCATACACCTCTTTGTTTGAACGCGGTGACAATCTCACCCTGAATCCTAATTCAGTGAAAAAGGTATGCCACAATGGGTAATTTTCATACATATTTAAAACACGAGGTAACCCTACTTCACCACGAGTGACTTCTTTTTTACGTAATGGTTTGTATTTAAACAAACGTTTGTATTTATAATCAACTAAATTTTCTTTTTTATCTTCTTTTTTGACTTTAATTCTGGCACCACGTTCACAACGATTTCCCGTAATAAATTGACGGCCATCTGAAAATAAGGTCACAGTTAACATACAATGGTTTTCACATAAACCACAATCTAGACGATCTTTTTTGACAGATAAGTCATCCAATTCTTCAAGTGATAAAATAGTTGATTCATCGCCTAATTCATAATCTTCTAAAGCAATCAAAGATGCACCAAACGCACCCATAAGACCAGCAATAGATGGTCTCACAACGTCTCGTCCAACGAGTTGTTCAAACGCTCGTAGTACAGATTCATTGTAGAAAGTCCCGCCTTGGCAAACGATTTTTTCACCTAATTCTTCTGGTCTTCGTACTTTGATTACTTTGTATAATGCATTTTTCACGACCGAATAAGATAATCCTGCAGAGATTTCCCCTACAGAAGCTCCTTCTTTTTGAACTTGTTTCACTTTTGAATTCATAAAAACAGTACATTTTGAACCTAAGTCAACTGGGTGGATTGCTTTTAGTGCCATGTCTGCAAAATCTTCAACACCATAGTTAAGCGATTTTGCAAATGATTCAATAAAAGAGCCACAGCCTGAAGAACAAGCTTCATTTAGTTGGATAGATGATAATACACCGTCTTTTATTGTCATAGCCTTCATATCTTGTCCACCAATATCTAAAATAAAATCCACACCAGGATTAAAATAGTTAGCAGACTTATAGTGAGCCACTGTTTCGACCTCACCAATATCAATTTTTAAAGCATGTTGAATTAATTTTTCACCATAACCAGTTATCGCAGATTTAGCAATAAAGGCTTTTTCTGGCAATTGTTTATATACGTCTTTAATAATCCGAATGGTTGTTTCTAAAGGCTCTCCTTCATTATTGCCATAATAGGAATAAAGTAGGTTTCCCTCATCATCAATCAATGTTAATTTTGTTGTAGTCGAACCTGCATCAATTCCTAAAAAGACTGCTCCTTCATATGTGGTTAAATCTTTTTTCCGAACTGATGCTTTATTATGTCGTTCTCTAAAGTCGTTTAATTCTTCAGGTGTTTGAAATAATGGCTCTAAACGATCAGACGTCGATAATTCTGACATGTCCTCTATTTCCAACAAGTGAATTAAATCACTTAATACATTAGCCTTAGACCCTTCAGAATCAAGTGCTGCTCCCATTGCCACAAATAATTGTGGATTGTCTGGGAAAATAACATCTTCATCTTTAATAGCTAATGTTTCGATAAATCGTTGACGTAATTCTGACATAAAGTATAAAGGACCACCTAAAAAGGCAATTTTTCCTTTAATTTTTCGTCCAGAAGCTAACCCTGCGATTGTTTGATTAACAACAGCTTGAAAAATACTTGCTGCAATATCTTCTTTAGCTACCCCTTCATTAATCAATGGTTGCACATCTGTTTTGGCAAATACCCCACATCTTGAAGCAATCGGATAGATGGTATGATAGTTTTTTGCCAGCTCATTGACACCATTAGCATCAGTTTTTAAAAGAGTAGCCATCTGATCGATAAATGCCCCAGTACCCCCAGCACAACTTCCGTTCATTCGCTGTTCCATCGCACCATCAAAAAAGGTGATTTTAGCATCTTCTCCACCTAATTCAATCGCCACATCAGTTTCTGGAATCACTTCCTCTACTGTTTTGGTACAAGCAATTACTTCTTGAATGAAATCAATTTTTAATAAATCAGCAAGCCCAATTCCTCCTGAACCTGTAATATTCATTGTGAGTTCTTGGTCGCCGATAACATCTTTTGCTTCTTTTAGTATTTTAATTGCTGCAGTTTTTACATCGGAATAGTGACGCTCATACTTGGAAAATAAAACGTCATTCTCTTCATTTATCACGACTAATTTTACAGTGGTTGATCCCACATCAATTCCTGAACGTAATGTCATCCATTTTCCCTACTTTCTTTATCTGTTCGCTATAGCCATTTTCAAACCATTTTCATAAATACCAGTTTAAATCAAAAGTCGTAAAAAATCTAGCAAAGACTAGGTAATTATTAGACAATTTTTCACAAAGAAAAAGCATACAGTGACTTAACACTATATGCTTTGTTTTCTTATATTAATATCGTTCCGTATGTTTATTGATAACAATCGAGTTTATCAGCGATAAGAGTAACGATATAAAGACCGCTGCTCCTAAACTCGAGAAAGCAAAATTTTGTTCACCGACTATGACTGAGGTAAATTTTAACATTATTCCATTAATCACGAAACTAAACAAGCCAAACGTGATTAAAGTAATTGGTAATGACAGAATATGAAGAATTGGCTTAACTAAAAAGTTCAATGCCGATAACACAATACTTGCCACAATCGCTACTATAAAACTATTCACGTAAAACATTGATGGAAATAACACTGATAATGAGATAAACGCCAATGTATTAATAATCAGACGTTGAAAATATGTCACTAAAAGTCACTCCAGTCGTCGTCCTCTACTTTTTGTGCTTCTTTACGAGGACGTTTTGCTCTTCCTTTTTTTGTTGATTCTGCATAAGGATGACCGTATCCTTCGTATGGTGAGCGTGTTTGACGCGGTTTATTCGATGCTGGAACGATTAAAGCTAAAATAATATACAACACGATTGGAGAACCAAATGTAAACATGGATAAAATCACATAGATGATTCTCACTAATGTTGGATCGATGTTGAAATATTCTGCAATTCCAGCCAAAGTTCCGGTTAATACTATATTATTATTTGATTTAGTCAATTTTCTATTCATTCTTAATCACTCCATCTATTAGTCATTATCTTTTAAGTAAATACTTCCTGTTGTTGTATTTAAAGATAATTGGATCATTTCTTCTTCTTCACGAACAAATTCAACCATTTGATTCATTCGTTCTTTTTTCTCTTTCAATATCTCAATATCTTCTAAACGATTTTTAATTGAGCCAAAGTTCGTTTGACAATTTGCTTGGATACCTGCTTGTTTAGCAAGGGACACTTTAATATCACCATTTACCACAGTTGCTTTGATTTTTTTAGGTTTTAAATCAGTTGATGTCACTTTAATTGTACCATTAATTAGTGACACACTTGTGTGCTCAATGGATGATTTACTCACCACTTCACCATTAACTGTTTGCCCAATAAAATCAACAATTTCACTATTTTCTACTTTAATGTCACCATTTACACCTTCAACTTCTAACATAGTTGCTTTAATGTCAGAAGCTTTAATTTTACCATTAGTTGATTTTAAGAACACATCACCTAATAACATACCTTCTATTTTAATATCACCATTTAACATTTTTACTGATACATGGTCAAATAGGTGTTTTGGTAAATAAAATTCTAATTCACAATTTAATCGTTTGTTTGGAATTTGGAATGAAATATTCTCTTCATCTACTACGATTTCACTACGTTCGATAAATGCTTCAAATGGCGTGTTATTATTTAATTTACCATAGAACTTAACATTCGCAATAACTTTTACATCTGGTTGGTCCCATGTTTTAAATTTAACTTTACCATTTGCTACTTTTACATCAATTAAGGTTGCCGTGCTATTTGGATATAAAAACTCATGTGTGAATGAATGTGAGCTAACTCCTGGTACTTTAATATTCACATCTTTCCATTCAACATTATCTGACACGGTTGAACTAACAGCATCCACTGTTTTTTTCAAGAATTCACCAAAGTATTTTCCTGCTTCTTCTACTTTGCCTGTTGCTTGATTTATTTTTTCGTTTGTTTGTTCTTTCCACTCTTTTGGAATATCAAAACCTAAAATAGATTCTGTTTCTTGTGTATCACGTCGTTCTTTTTTTATAGATTTTAATTCTTCATTTAACTCAGCTTTTTCAGCAGTTAACTGAACGTCAGTTTCTGTTAAATAGGCTAAATCTTTTTTTAGTTGTTCACGTTCTGCTTCTTTTTCAGGTGTTAATGTTTCCAAATCTTCCATTGTATCAAACACCATTAATTGTTCTTCGATTTCTCGAATGTCTTGTCTTAATCCTTGAATTTCAACAGTTAACTCATCATATTCAACTGATTTTCTATTTTCTTCTTCTGCCAATCTCTCTAATATTTTTTCTAATGCTTCACTGTCGTTATATGTCGTTTCTTTTTTCGCATCAACTGTTGTGTGTTTCACTTGTTTGGCTTCATCATCAATTAATTTTTCATCTTTTTCAGTCGCAATGTTTTCTAATAAAACAAGTGCCTCTTCTGTTGTTAAAATACCTTTTTTAACTAAGTCTAATATTCTTTCACGTTCGTTCATCGTATATCCTCCTCTTAACATCTTTATCTATACATTTCTAACCTACACTCATATTATGTCTCATTTTTATATAAATGTCATAGGACTTGAGATTGATTTATGACTGTATATGAAGACTTATTCCTTTATCATCCTAAAAAAATAAAAACCTTAAAATCAACTTTAAGGACTCTATAATTTCTACTGTTGGTAACACAAGTTACCGACAGTTTTTTGTACACAAAAACATGTGATATCCGTTAGAATGAAATTGCGAAAAAACAAACTAAGGAGGATACCACATGTCATATTCACAGACTATCAAAGATATCTTAAATATACTAGACCTAAATATTATTTTTAATGAAAATTGTTTATCTACTGAAAAAATAAAAGGCGTTTTCTCTCGGATATTCCATGGTTTTTTAGAAGAATCTCCTACATGCTGTCCGCATTGTCAAAGTAATCACTCTAATATTATTAAATGGGGATATACAACTAGCCTAATTAAAATGCCTAGTGTTTCTGAATATGTCACTTATATTAGATTAAAGAAACGTCGTTTCTTTTGTAAAAAATGTGATACGACTTTTGTTTTAGATACCCCTTTTGTTTCTAGAAACAACTCTATTTCTAATAATTTAAAACGTCTCATTGCGAAACAGTTAACCTCTAAACACGCCATGAGTGATATCGCAAAACAAACGAGCGTTTCAACTTCAACTGTCTCTCGCGTATTAAAAGAGTGGTATGAACCGATTAAGAAGTATAGTTATGAACTTCCGTCTGTACTATGTTTTGATGAATTTAAATCTGTTAAAAAAGTAGCTGGTTCAATGAGTTTTATTATGATGAACGGTGAAACAAATGAATTAATTGATATTCTACCTGATCGAAGATTACCAAAAATTGAGAATTATTTTAATGGATTCTCTCTAGCTAATAGAAAACAAGTAAAATATGTCGTTTCAGATATCTATCAACCTTACATTACTTTAACTAAACGAGTGTTCCCTAACGCTAAAGTCGTTTTAGATAAATTTCATCTCGTTCAACATCTCGGCAGGGCATTTCAAAAGATACGGATTAAAAGAATGACTCAATTAAAATGTAAAGATAACGGGGTTATCTATAGACGAATTAAAAAGTATTGGAAATTACTTCAAAAAAGTTATGACAAATTAGATTATATCCAACAGCATTGGCGTCCATCCTTTAAAGCGTATCTTTCTGAAAAAGAATTACTTGAACGCTTACTTACCTATGATTCTAAATTGACAGAGGCTTACAACACCTATCAACAAATTTTAAGAGCGATTCAAACAAAGGATTATTCTTTATTTTTGGAATTAATTAATCAACAAACAGGATTTAAAGAGTTTATTCCTGTTTTCAAAACATTAAAAAAATATCGAGAAGAAATAAAAAAACACCTTTGAAACATCTTATTCAAACGGTCCATTAGAATGTATGAATAACCACATTAAAGTCGTTAAGCGTAATGCCTATGGCATGAGAAGTTTTTATAATTTTAAGCTACGACTATCAATTTGTTTAAAAGAATCTGCCTTTACATCACCAAAAAAGATCTAGAAAACTAAATGCTTTCTAGATCTTAAATTCTAACGTATTAATCCTTACCAACAGTAGTTGACAAAGAGCCACTTTAAGGTTTTTATCTAATAATCATTAAAATGAAAGGATTGAAGAAGGATCGATAAATCCACTCCATAACCCTGAACTAATACCAAAATGCAAGTGGGCACCAGTAGAATTACCAGTTGAACCAACTGTTCCAATTGTTTCACCAGCTTGAACCACTGATCCAACGCTTGTTCCAATACTAGTCATATGCATGTAGTAAGTATATAACCCATTATCATGTAAAATTATTACGTGGTTACCAGCACTTGGATGATAGCTTGCTTCAACAACTTCACCTGCTCTAGATGCTAAAATAGGTGTTCCAGCACCAATTGCTAAATCAATTCCATCATGGTGACTACCTGAATAACCAGTCGGATCAGGTCTTGATCCAAACCCACTAGTAACAGTGTATCCCCCAGCTAACGGTAAAGAAAAACCACCCTGACTTGGTAGAGACACCACTTCATTTGGTTTCTCATCTGACTGATTATTATTACTTTGTCCAATAGCACTAGATGGTTTTGATGGTGAAATGCTATCTTGTGCTTCTAACTGTTTTTCTTCAGCTTCTTTTTGTTCTTTTTTACGTTGCTCTTCTAGCTCTTTCTTAGCCGCTTCTTTTTTTTCAGAAAGTTCTTTTAAGCGTTTTTTATTCTCTTCAGCAATACGTTCTGCTTCTGCTTTTTGTGATTGTAATGCAGATTTATTACCAGATTCTTTTGATAATTCTTTCAGAATCGTTTCTGCTAGAGCAACCTGTGTTGCTTTATTTTGTTCTAATGTTTCTTGTTTTGTTTTTAATTCTTCAGCTGTTTTGTTAACTTCATCAACCTTTTTACTCAAAGTTGCCTTTTTCTTATCAAGAGCTGCTTGATCCTTTTTTTGTGCTTCCATTACATCTTTATTAGCAGAAACTAACTTAGTATAAGCAACTGTACGACTCAACGCATCTGATATTGATTCAGAATCTAACACAATATTCATTAAATCCTGGTCTTCCTGATTTATTTGTGCTGATCTTGCTTGATTTTCAATTTGTTTGTTACGTTTTTCGATGATTACTTTTAATTCATCAATTTCTTTTGTTAATTCATTAATCTCTTTTTCTAATGACGCTTTTTCCGCTAAAACCTTATCTATATCTGCATCCATTTTACTAATTGTAGCATTCAGTTCTTCTAACGATTTATCTGATTCATTTTTCTTTGATGTTAAGTCATCTATTTTTTTTGCGTATTTTCTATTTTTTTATCAACAGTCTCAGCTGTAATAACTGCTGGGCAGACAAATCCAGATAGTGTTGTGGTTAATAAGGTTACGGCAATGGCTTTTTTTAATCTCATCTATCATTTAACTCCAATTCTATCTTTATTTATACTATAAACTATAACATAGTTTATTCATACTTTTGTTACAAAAAAATTACATTTTTTAAGTGACTGTCATTTTCTTGAGATTTACTGTCACATAATAAAATAGCATAAAAAAACCGTTATAAAATAACGATTTTTTTTATGCTGTTAATTGTGTTTTTGCTTGGTCAATTTGTTGTAAAACTTGCATAAATCCTGTCCCACCATAACTATTGCGTCTTTCAACTGCCGTTTTAGATTGTAATACGTCATAAATATCGTCTTCTATCAAGTCAGATAATTCTTTATAACGGGACAATGGAACGTCTTGTAAAAAGTTTCCTACTCGCGTACATTCTAAGACAAGAGAGCCTACAATTTCGTGTGCTTTTCTAAAAGGAATCCCTTTAGTTGCTAGATAATCAGCTAGTTCAGTCGCATTTGAAAAATCTTTTTCTGTCGAATGCAACATTCTTTCTTCATTGACTGTCATACTTTCTAACATGCCTGCCAATATATCAATTGATACCGAAATTGTCTCCACTGTATCAAACATACCTTCTTTATCTTCTTGCAAATCTTTATTATATGCTAAAGGAAGTGACTTCATCACTGTTAAAAGTGAAAACAGATTACCATAAACTCTACCTGTTTTACCACGGATTAACTCTGCCATATCAGGATTTTTTTTCTGCGGCATAATAGAAGAGCCTGTAGAAAAGGTATCTGATAACGTAATATATTGAAATTCATTCGAACACCATGATACAAGTTCTTCACAAATTCGAGACATGTGCATCATTAGTAAACTCGCATTCGATAAAAACTCTACAATAAAATCACGATCAGATACAGCGTCTAACGAATTGGCATAAATTGCTTCAAACCCCATTAACTCCGCAGTCAATTCTCTATCAATCGGAAAGGTTGTTCCTGCTAGAGCTGCAGCACCTAATGGCGAAATATCAGTATGCGAAATATTAAATTCAAAACGCTCACTGTCACGAGTAAACATACTATAATATGCCATAAAGTAGTGACCTAAAGAAATCGGTTGAGCGTGTTGCAGATGAGTATACCCTGGCATGATCGTTTCAATATGTTTCTCGGCAAGAGTCACTAATACGTGGCGCAAATGACTTAGTTTTTCAATGATATCACCTAAATGATATTTTAGGTAAAGATGCATGTCAGTTGCAACTTGATCATTTCGTGAACGAGCAGTGTGCAACTTTCCTGCAACTGCTCCTACTTTTTGAGTTAACAATACTTCGATATTCATATGAATGTCTTCATTCGTCACATCAAACACAAGTTTTCCTTCATGGTACTCTGCTAATAACTCTTCTAAACCTTTAACTAATGTTTCAGCTTCTACTAAATCAATGATGCCAGTTTGCCCAAGCATTTTTGCATGTGCAATTGACCCTTTAATATCGAACTCTGCCATTTTTTGGTCAAACGTGATAGATGCACCAAACTCTTCAACCCAACTCTCTAAACTTTGTTCAAATCTACCGCCCCATAGTTTTTCATTTTTCATTGAATTACTCCTTTGGGTCATTGACTTCTGCATTAACTTTTGTTGGTAAGCCCCATAATTTGATAAAACCAATGGCAGCATCTTGATCAAATGTATCTGCACTTGTATAAGTTGCTAAGTTTTCATCATATAATGAGTTTGGTGATTTTCTTGCGACAACTGTGGCATTGCCTTTGTATAATTTCACTTTAGCTGTTCCATTCACCACTTTTTGCGTTTCTTTAATATACGCCAAAATTGCTTGAGTGGCTGGATTAAACCATAAAGCATTATAAATTAAGTTTGATAATTCATTTTCTAAGATTGGTTTAAAGTGAGATACTTCGCGAACCAATGTTAAATCTTCAATCTCTTTGTGAGTAGTTAATAATGTAATAGCTCCTGGGCACTCATATATTTCACGAGATTTAATACCAACTAAACGATTTTCTACGTGGTCAATTCGTCCAACACCATGTTTACCTGCCAATACATTTAATTCTTGAATTAACTCTGCTAAGCTATATTTTTTCCCATTGATACTTACTGGTACACCTTGTTCGAACGTAATGTCCACATACTCAGGTGTGACTGGTGCATTCTCTGGAGAAACAGTTAAAGCATATGCTTCTTCTGGTGCTTCATTCCAAGGATTTTCTAATACACCACATTCATTCGCACGTCCCCATAAGTTTTGGTCAACAGAATACGGATTGTCTAAATCAGCTGGAACTGGTACACCATTTTCTTTTGCATAATTAATTTCTTCTTCACGAGACCATTTCCATTCACGAACTGGAGCAATCACTTTAAGTTTGGGATCCAGTGAAGCAATTGCGACTTCAAAACGAACTTGGTCGTTCCCTTTTCCTGTACAACCATGAGCAATCACTGTTGCATCAACTTGATGAGCTAATTCAACTAATTTTTTTGAAATTAACGGACGACTTAAGGCTGAAACTAATGGGTATTTTTGTTCGTAGTAAGCATGTGCTTGTAAAGCTGGTAAAACAAACCCCGTCGCAAACTCTTCACGAACATCAATCACATATGATTCAATAGCACCAACTGTCAACGCTTTTTCTTTAATAAAATCTAAATCTTTCCCTTCACCTACATCTAAACACACTGCAACTACATCATAATCTTTTTTTAACCAACTAATTGCAACAGATGTATCTAATCCACCAGAATAGGCTAAAACTACTTTTTCTTTTGTCATATTATTTTCCTCCATTTACACTCTTTAAATTATGTTCAATATTATCCGTTTTAAAACGTAAAGTCACCATATTTATTCATAAATGAATGTAAAAATTAATATTTACCCATTTAAAGCCTATTTTGATGGATATTACTTTGATTTAAATGCATAAAAAAATCCATTAAGATAGTTATTAGATATCTTAATGGATTTTTTATTATTCATCTTCGTGCATCGTTGCAGCTAATTCGGAAATTTTTCCAGTTCGTAAGTAGATGATCCACTCACAAATATTACATACATAGTCACCAATTCTCTCTAAATAACCAGCAACTTGTAAATAATCAGCACCAACAATAACCGTTTCAGTGTCTTGTTCCATTGCTTTAATTGAATGACGATAAATTGACTTGAAGTAATCATTCGTCACACGATCACTTTGTGCTATGGTAATAGCTTTATCACTGTCAGTATGAATATATGCATCTAAAACTGAGCTCACCATCCCCATAACGTGTGTCGCCATGTCAGAAATCTCATCTTCGATAGACAGAACACGTTTTGTTCCTTTTAGACGAATCGTTGCCTTAGCAATCGATACAGCATGGTCTCCCATTCTTTCTAGGTCAGAACTTGCTTTCATAATAGTCACAATTCGTCTTAAGTCCGTCGTAACAGGTTGTTGCAGAGCAATCATCTCAAAACTTTTCTTTTCTAATCCTAATTCTTGTGCATTAATCTCACCATCTGCTGTAATCACTTCTTTAGCTAATGATTTATCATGATCGATAAATGCACGAACAGAATTACTAATGGCTAAATTAACATCATTTCCCATTTTTTCAAATTTATCATGTAAATTCTGTAAGTCTTCTTCAAACTGGCTTCTAAGCATCTTTTCATCCCCTTTATTATCTATTTATCTGATCGATTATCCAAATTTACCCGTAATATAATCTTCCGTTTCTTTTTCACCTGGATTTAAAAATATTTTCTTTGTCTTATCATACTCAATTAAATCACCGTTTAAAAAGAAAGCTGTTTTATCAGAAATACGTGATGCTTGCTGCATGTTATGTGTCACCATAATCATTGTATAATCATTCTTTAATTCTAACAACATATTTTCTATTTTACCACTAGAAACCGGATCAAGAGCACTAGTTGGCTCATCCAGTAAAATCACTTCAGGCTGAACAGCTAGTACACGTGCAATACACACTCGTTGTTGCTGTCCTCCTGATAAAGAAAGAGCACTCTTATTTAATTTATCCTTTACATCGTCCCATACAGCTGCAGCTTTTAAACTTTCTTCAACTATTCGATCTAATTCTTCTTTTGTATGTTTTCCTTCTAAACGTAATCCGTAAATAACATTTTCATAAATACTAAAAGGAAATGGATTAGGTTGTTGGAATACCATTCCTATTTGTTTTCTCAAAGTGACAATATCCGTTTTAGGACTATAAATATCATTATTTTTATAAGTTACTTTCCCTGTAATTGTAACAGACGGGATTAAGTCGTTCATACGATTCAACGTTCTTAAAAATGTAGATTTTCCACAACCAGATGGGCCAATTAATGCAGTAATTCCACCTTGATCAAAGTCCATTGTAATTCCCTTTAATGCCTCATTTTTCCCATAATATAAATGCAAATCGTTTGATTCTATTATTGACATAACGTTCCTCCTTAACCAAAGTGACCTGAAACATAATCTTCAGTGGCTTGTATTTTTGGTCGCGTAAAGATTTTTTTCGTTTGATCATATTCTAATACTTTTCCCATATAAAAGAACGCAGTATAGTCACTAATACGAGATGCTTGTTGCATATTATGCGTAACAATGACAATCGTATAGTCTTCTTTTAAGTTAATCAATGTCTCTTCTACTTTACTAGTAGAAATAGGATCTAGTGCACTAGCAGGCTCATCTAATAGCAAAATATCTGGTTTCATGGCAATCGCACGTGCAATACACAATCTCTGCTGTTGTCCTCCTGATAAAGCTAACGCACTTTTATGCAGATTATCTTTTACTTGATCCCATAATGCTGCCTGTTTCAAACTTGTCTCTACGACTTCATCCAATATTTTTTTATCTTTTTGTCCGTGACGTTTTAAAGCAAAGGTAATATTTTCATAAATGGACTTACTGAAAGGATTAGGTCTTTGAAAAACCATCCCGATATGTTTTCTCATCTCATAAACATCTACTCTCGATGAATTGATATCGGTATTTTTATAAATAATATCACCTGTTACTTTCGTGCCATCAATTTGATCATTCATACGATTTAAAGAACGCAAATATGTTGATTTACCACAACCTGAAGGACCAATAAGTGAGGTGATTTTATTTTTTTCGAATTGTAATGATACTCCTTTTATAGCTTCATTTGTACCATACCAAACATGTATATCTTTTGTTTCTAATGCAATATCTTGCTCATTCTCATTCAGTTTTATAATATGCGTATCATCAGTGTTATAAGTTTTCATCTAAATCCCCAATCTAAGCTGATGTAATTTTTTTGTGCAATTTTTTACCTAAGAAGCGTGCTAGAAAGTTAAATAATAAAACAGCGATAATTAAAACAGCTGAAGCCCCTGCTGATACTTGAGGCCCATCTGGCATATTTCCCTCACTATTAATCTTCCAAATATGGACCGCTAATGTTTCTGCTTGTCTAAAGATATTTAATGGACTAGAAATACTTAATGGATTCCAATTTGTAAAGTCTAATGCCGGAGCACTTTGTCCAGCTGTGTAAATTAATGCAGCGGCTTCACCAAAGATACGACCTGCTCCTAAAATAACGCCTGTTAAAATACCTGGTAGTGCTTCAGGAATCACGACACGTGTCACAGTTTCCCATCTTGATAAACCAAGAGCTAATCCAGCTTCTCGTTGTGTATAGTGAACAGCTTTTAAAGATTCTTCTACGTTTCTTGTTAAAAGTGGTAAATTGAAAAATGTTAATGCTAACGCTCCTGAAATAATTGAAAAACCTAAGCCAGCTTGAATAACAAAAATCAAGAAACCAAACAAACCAACAACAACTGAAGGAAGCGAACTTAGTACCTCAATGGCTGTACGGATGGCGTTGGTAAAAAAGTTTTTCTTGGCATACTCTGATAAATAAATACCAGCTCCTAATGAGATAGGAATACTAATTAACATTGTAATGATTAATAAATAGAACGAGTTAAACAACTGAATACCTATTCCACCACCTGCTTGAAAGCTTTTAGAAGGTGTTGTTAAAAAACTCCAGCTGATATGGGGTAAACCACGACCTAAAATATACAAAATTAAGCTAGCTAAGATTAATGTAATAACACCGGCAATAGCGTATAACACACCTGTTGCGATTTTATCTGCTTTTTTAGCATTCATTATTTCATTTCTCCTTTTTTACCAATTAGTCGCGTTACAATATTAAAAAATAGAGACATTAATAACAATAGTAAAGCTAATGACCAAAGTGCATTATTTTCCAGTGTTCCCATAACAGTATTACCAATTCCCATAGTTAATACACTTGTAAGAGTTGATGCTGGTGTGATTAAATTATGTGGCATAAGTGACGCATTACCAATAACCATTTGAATCGCTAATGCTTCACCAAATGCTCGTGCCATACCAAATACAACTGCTGTTAAAATCCCCGGTACCGCTGCTCTTAATACAACTTTATAAATTGTTTGCCAACGCGTTGCTCCTAAGGCTAATGACGCTTCTCGATAATGTCGAGGGACTGCTCTTAGGGCATCTACTGTCATAGAGGTTACAGTTGGTAAAATCATAACAAATAAAACAAACGTACCAGCTAAAATACCAAAACCAGATCCACCAAACACACTACGAACAGCTGGTACTACAACTGATAAGCCGATAAAGCCATAAACAACTGATGGAATACCAACTAATAACTCAATAACTGGTTGCAATACTTTTGTTCCAAGTTTAGGCGATATCTCCGTCATAAAAACTGCTGCTCCTATGGCAAAAGGCGTTGCGATAATCGCTGATAAAAGAGTGACGATAAACGATCCTGCAATCATTGGTAATGCTCCTACCAATGGCTTACCAGATTCACTCACTGATCCTGGATTCCATTCCTTTCCAAAAAGGAAATCAAAGACATTTACTTTGTCTTTAAAGAACGTTGCCAATCCCTTACTTGCGACAAAATAAAATATTGCGACAACAACAACAACAATAAATAAAATGGCGATAAAACTAATCGTCTTACCAAATTGTTCCAACTTTGCTTTTTTCGATTTTTTTAGCAACTTGCTTTGAATATCTTCCAAAAATTTATCCTCCTATGAAACAACAATTTTTATTTGGAAATTTTTTGAATATTACCTTCAACATCGCGTTCCACTTGCATCTGTGAAACGGGTATATAACCTAGTTGAGGGACAATATCCTCTTGTACTTCATCTGACAACATATACTCTAGAAAATCTTTTGTTAAGCCTTCAGGTTTTCCTTTTGTATACATATGTTCATAAGACCAGATAGTCCATTTATTGTCTTTAACATTGTCTTCAGTTGGTTTAACCCCATCAATATTTAATGTCGCAACATCTTTTGTTACATAAGAAAACGCAACATAACTAATTGCACCTGGTGTTGTGCTGACGATTTGACGAACCATTCCAGTTGAATCTTGTTCTTGAGATCCTTTTGGCTGTTTTCCGTCTAATACCCATTGTTCAAATGTGTGACGACTACCACTTCCTGCAGCACGATTAATCAAAACGACATCTTGATCTTTTCCGCCAACTTCCCTCCAATTTGTAATTTCACCTGTAAATATTTTTCTTAAATTTTCCATTGTAATGTCTGAAACGCCAACTTCTTTATTGACAATTGGTGTCAAGCCAACAATAGCAACTTTATGGTCAACTAATAGTTTACTGTCAATACCTTCTTTTTCTTCTGCAAATAAATCTGAATCACCTATTTGTACGGCTCCGGCTTGAACTTGACTTAGTACAGTTCCACTACCACCACCTTGTACATTAATAAATTTACCTAAATGATTACTACTATATTGTTCACCAGCAGCCTCAACAAGTGGTTGCATGGCAGACGATCCAACAGCATTTATCGATTCTCCATTATCAACTGCTCCACATCCAGTAACAGTCAGTATGAATCCAACTGATGCGATCATTTTTAACACTCTTTTCACGAATGTCCCCCCTAAATTTTTACAAAAAATTTACATATTGAAATAGTTCCTGACTTATCTCATGATAAACATATAATTTAGTAACATAAATTGCAAGTCTTTTTACATTTAATTTACAATGTAAACGCTTTACAAAAATTATATTAAAAACAAACAAAAAACTCTCATAAAATAACAAAAAACGATAGAAAATATTCTACCGTTTTCAATATACTTCTCTAAAACATTAACGTTCCATCACTTCTTTTAAATAATACCCTGTGTAACTTTCTTCTACTTTAATGATTTCCTCAGGTGTTCCAGTAGCTACGATTGTTCCACCACCATCTCCGCCTTCTGGACCTAAATCAATGACGTAGTCTGCTGTTTTTATGACGTCTAGATTATGTTCAATAACTAGGACAGTATTTCCACTATCTACCAAACGATTTAGCACTTCAAGTAAGCGACTGATATCTTCAGTGTGAAGTCCTGTTGTTGGTTCATCTAAAATATAGAAATTTTTACCTGACGAGCGTTTATGTAACTCACTTGCTAGTTTCATACGTTGCGCTTCTCCACCAGATAGGGTAGTTGCTGATTGACCTAGTTTGACATAACCAAGTCCGACATCAACAATCGTTTGAAGTTTTCGATGAATTTTAGGAATTGCTTGGAAAAATTCCACGGCATCTTCCACTGTCATTTCTAAAATCTCAGCAATGTTTTTTCCTTTATATCGAACTTCTAACGTTTCAGAATTATAGCGTTGTCCATGACACACTTCACATGGTACATAAACATCTGGTAAGAAATGCATTTCGATTTTGATGATTCCATCACCTCGACATGCTTCACATCTTCCGCCTTTCACATTAAAACTGAAGCGACCCTTTTTATAACCACGTGTTTTAGCTTCATTTGTTTTAGCAAATAAATCACGTATGTCATCAAACACACTCGTATAAGTTGCTGGATTACTTCGTGGTGTTCGTCCAATCGGGCTTTGGTCAATATCAATGATTTTTTCAATCGATTCATAGCCTGTAATCTTATCAAACTTACCAGGTTTAGCCGAATTATGATTAATTTTTTGAGCCAGAGCTTTCTTTAAAATTGTGTTAACTAGTGTACTCTTACCAGAACCAGACACACCAGTAACTGCGACAAATTTACCCATTGGAAACTCAACAGATAGATTTTTCAAGTTGTTTTCTTTTGCACCAGTGATTTTCACACTTTCTCCATTACCTTTACGTCGTTCTTTCGGCACGTTAATTTTTCTCTTACCGGATAAATATTGACCTGTCAGTGAGTTTTTATCTTTTTCAACTTCTTCAGGCGTACCTGCTGAAATAATTTGTCCACCCTGTTCTCCTGCTCCAGGTCCGATGTCAATTAAATAATCAGCTGCCCTCATTGTATCTTCATCATGTTCTACCACAACTAATGTATTACCTAAATCACGCATCTTTTTCAATGAATCAATCAAACGATTATTGTCTCGTTGATGCAACCCAATAGATGGCTCATCTAAAATGTATAAAACCCCTGAAAGATTTGAACCAATTTGGGTTGCTAAACGAATACGTTGTGCTTCTCCACCAGACAGTGTTCCGGCTGAACGGCTAAGAGTCAAATAGCCTAATCCAACGTTTTCTAAGAAACTCAATCTATCTCTAATTTCCTTTAAAATTGGTTGTGAAATCATGGTATCTTGTTCGCCAAAATTTAGCTCAGACATATAGTTTAACGAATGATTCACCGATAATTCACTAATTTCTCCAATATGTTTTCCATCTATTTTCACTGATAAAGCTTCTTTATTTAAACGATAGCCCTGACACGTTTCACATGTTAATTCCGTCATGTATAGCTTCATTTGTTCTCTCGTGTAATCACTATTTGTTTCGTGATAACGGCGATTTATATTAGTCAAAATCCCTTCAAATGGAATATCAACATCACGCACGCCACCAAATTCGTTTTTATAATGAAAATGGAAAGTCTTTTCTCCTGATCCTCTAAATAATAATTCCTTTTGCTCTTTAGTTAGATCTTTAAATGGTGTATCAAAATCAATGCCAAATTGCTCGCAAGCTTGCTCTAACATATTGGGGTAATAATTTGAGCTGATTGGATTCCACGGTGTAATTGCCCCTTCACGTAATGTTTTAGTATCATCAGGCACAACTAAATCAGCATCAACCTCTAATTTAACACTCAATCCATCACACTCTGGACACGCTCCAAACGGTGTGTTAAACGAGAACAATCGAGGCTCAATATCTCCAACTGTAAAGCCACAATAAGGACAAGCATAATGTTCGCTAAATAGCATCTCTTCTTGATCCATGACATCAACCAATACATAACCGTCTGCTAATCGTAAGGCAAGTTCAAGTGAGTCAAATAGTCTTGAGCGAACCCCATCTTTTATCACAATACGGTCAACAATGATTTCGACATCATGCTTTTTATTTTTTTCTAACTCTGGTACTTCAGAAATGTCAAAGGTTTCCCCATCAACTCTCACTCGGACAAACCCATCTTTTTTGATTTTTTCAAATACTTTTTTGTGTTGTCCTTTTTTTCCACGAATGAGTGGTGCTAGAATTTGAATTCTCGTTCTTTCTTCTAACTCTAACAACTTATCTGTCATTTGTTCCGGAGATTGACTACTAATTTTCGTGCCATCATTTGGACAAATAGGCTCACCTACTCGAGCAAATAATAGTCTTAAATAATCATTTATCTCTGTGACGGTCCCAACCGTTGAACGTGGATTTTTACTCGTTGTTTTTTGGTCGATTGAAATGGCTGGGCTCAACCCATCAATACTATCAACATCTGGCTTGTCCATTTGCCCTAAAAATTGTCGTGCGTATGACGACAAACTTTCGACATAACGACGCTGACCTTCAGCGTATAACGTGTCAAATGCTAAGGAACTTTTTCCTGATCCAGAAAGTCCAGTAATCACGACTAGTTTATCTCTTGGAATTGTTACATCTATATTTTTTAAATTATGTGCTCTTGCACCATGTATCACTATTTTGTCATTTGCCATCTGATTTATCTCCTATTTACCTGCTTTTAATTCGAGTAATGTGTCTCTAAGTGTTGCCGCTTTTTCAAAGTCTAACGCTTTAGCCGCATCCTTCATTTGTAGTTCGATATCTAATAAAACAGCTTCTTTACCTTCTCTATCCATTGCATTATATTGATCTTTGATAGATACTGTTTCGACTGACTCATCTTCACTCTCTTTTGTAATGCGAATCAAATCACGAATATCTTTCTTAATCGTTTTTGGTACAATACCATGTTCGGCATTATATTCTTCCTGAATGGTACGACGACGACTTGTTTCAGACATCGCTCGCTCCATTGAGTCTGTAATCTTGTCTGCATACATAATAACTTTACCATCGGCGTTTCTTGCCGCACGTCCAATCGTTTGAATAAGTGAGCGTTCACTACGTAGGAACCCTTCTTTATCAGCATCAAGTATCGCAACAAGTGAGACTTCTGGGACGTCTAATCCTTCACGCAATAAGTTAATCCCAATTAAAACGTCAAATTCACCTAATCTTAAATCACGAATAATTTCTGTTCTTTCTAGTGTTTTTATGTCACTATGTAAATATTTTACTTTAATTCCTAATTCTTTAAAGTAATCCGTTAAGTCCTCTGACATTTTTTTAGTCAATGTTGTAATAAACACGCGTTCATTTCTTTCTACACGTTCATATATTTCACCGACTAAATCATCAATTTGCCCCATGATTGGCCTTACTTCAATCACTGGATCAAGTAATCCAGTTGGCCTAATAATTTGTTCTACAATATCATCTGTTTGTTCCATTTCATATGGCCCAGGAGTAGCAGACACATACATAATTTGGTCCACTTTTTCTTCAAATTCTTCTAATCTAAGTGGTCGGTTATCCAACGCACTAGGTAATCTAAACCCATAGTCCACTAACATTTGTTTTCTCGCTCTATCCCCGTTATACATGCCCCTAATTTGTGGCATCGTCACGTGGGATTCATCAACCATAATCAAAAAATCATCAGGAAAGAAGTCAATCAATGTAAATGGTGCTTCTCCTTCGCTTCGACCATCCATATGTCGTGAATAGTTTTCAATACCAGAACAATAGCCCATCTCACGCATCATTTCGATATCATAGTTCGTCCTTTGTTCTAATCGTTGAGCTTCTAATAATTTTTCTTCACTTCTTAATTCTTTAAGTCTGTCATCTAATTCTTTTTGGATTTTAGCGATGGCTTCTTCTAAATGCTCTTCGTTTGTCACAAAGTGTGTCGCAGGGAAAATTGCTATGTGCTCTCTATCACCAATAATTTCACCTGTTAAGGCATTAAACTCTCTAATGCGGTCAATTTCATCACCAAAAAATTCAATTCTTAAAGCAAAGTCATCTTTTGACGCTAAAAATATCTCAACCACATCACCACGTACACGGAAACGCCCACGCTGAAAATCTATGTCATTGCGCTCAAATTGAATATCAACTAAATTTCTAAGTAGTTGATCGCGTTCCATTTCCATTCCTTCACGTAAAGAAAGAACCTGATTTTGATACTCTCTAGGATCTCCCAATCCATAAATACAAGACACAGATGCCACGACAATCACATCATTTCTCTCTAATAGGGAACTGGTCGCTGAATGGCGTAATTTATCAATCTCATCATTGACACTCGAGTCTTTTTCAATATACGTATCACTTGAAGGAACATAGGCTTCCGGTTGGTAGTAATCATAATAGCTCACGAAATACTCTACTGCGTTATTTGGAAAAAATTCTTTAAACTCACTATATAGTTGTCCGGCAAGTGTTTTGTTATGCGCAATAATCAGAGTTGGTTTGTTAACTTCTTTAATTACATTAGACATGGTAAATGTTTTGCCAGAACCTGTTACTCCCATTAATATTTGGGATTTTTCATTATCTTCTATATTCTTTACTAATTGCTTAATCGCTTCCGGCTGATCCCCAGCTGGTTCGTATCTTGACACTAAATCAAAGGTATGGTTTGTTTGTCTATCAATCATGCTGAAACTCCTTTAGATTTACTTATTTTCTCAATTTTATCATACCGAACATACTTTCGCAAAACAGTTCGCATTGGAAAAATATAATCGATTTAGTGTTATTTTGAAGAATGTTGGAGTAGAATGGAAACAAAAGAAAGGTGTGGTTACATGGTTAAATCTATTTCAAATGAACAAGTCAAACATATGGAGCAAAAATATCTTGCTAATCGTGAGCATTTATTAAGCCAACGTGCAGTGATGAAAAATGGTATTTTAGCCTCATCAGAAAATCAAAAAGCAGTTATTGAAAACAATCCCGTTTTCTCTATCGACTTAGATACAGGAAACGTGACAAATCAAAAACAAAGTGGTCGTTGTTGGATGTTTGCAGCCCTTAATACATTCAGACATGATGTCTTAAACAATCATCACATCAAAGACTTCGAATTATCTCAAAACTATACGTTTTTCTGGGATAAATTTGAAAAAGCAAATTATTTCTATGAAAATATTATCAAAACAAGCAACCAAGAATTAACAAGTCGTGAAGTGGCATTTTTACTAGCAACACCTCAACAAGATGGTGGCCAATGGGATATGTTAGTAGCGATTATCCAAAAATATGGGATTGTGCCAAAAACAATCATGCCTGAAACAAAAAGTAGTTCAAGCAGCCGTGAGTTAAATACTTACTTAAATAAAAAATTAAGAAAAGATGCCTTAACATTAAGAACATTAATTGCTAATGGCGCCTCTGAATCAGAGATTGAAACTCGTAAAGTTGAATTGCTACAAGAAATCTATAACTTATTAAGTACCTCTCTAGGTACACCACCAACAGAATTTGATTATTCATATTATGATACAGATGGAAATTATCATTTAGAACAAGGGCTAACTCCTACTTCTTTCTATGATAAATACATCGGCACTGACTTAAATGATTACGTCAGCATCATCAATGCCCCAACAAAAGACAAACCTTACAATCAAGTCTATACAGTTGATATGTTAGGAAACGTCGTTGGCGGAAAAGAAGTTCGTCACTTGAATGTTGATATTGAAACATTCAAAAACTTAGCTATCGCGCAATTAAAAGATGGTGAAAGTGTTTGGTTTGGGTGTGATGTTGGCCAATCTTCTACAAGAGACACTGGTATCATGGCAACAGATATATATAGCGTGCAAGATACATTAGATATTAATTATGATATGAGTAAAGCAGAACGTTTAGATTATGGTGAAAGTTTAATGACTCACGCAATGGTCTTAACAGGTGTGAATTTAATCAATGACAAACCAACTAAATGGAAAGTTGAAAACAGTTGGGGAGATAAAGTTGGAACAAAAGGATATTTTGTTATGAGTGATGATTGGATGAGTGAATATACTTATCAAGTCGTTGTGAATAAAAAATATCTTTCAGATGACTTAAAAAAAGTACTTAAAAAAGATGATGTGACAGTTTTAGCCCCATGGGATCCAATGGGTGCTTTAGCATAAAATAAAACATACTAAGATTAGAAGGTGCTGACCCAAAAGGCTTATAACAAAAATTAAGGCTCTACGTCAAATGATGTGGATGAATAAAATTAAGTGTACTTAAGCAACGAAAGTCGATTGGCTTTTGTTGCTTATTTGTTTGATTCTCCTATTTTTAATGGCTCTTTGTCAACTACTGTTGGTAAGGATTAATACGTTAGAATTTAAGGTCTAGAAAGCATTTAGTTTTCTAGATCTTTTTTGGTGATGTAAAGGCAGATTCTTTTAAACAAATTGATAGTCGTAGCTTAAAATTATAAAAACTTCTCATGCCATAGGCATTACGCTTAATGACTTTAATGTGGTTATTCATACATTCTAACGGACCGTTTGAATAAGATGTTTCAAAGGTGTTTTTTATTTCTTCTCGATATTTTTTAAATGTTTTGAAAACAGAAATAAACTCTTTAAATCCTGTTGGTTGATTAATTAATTCCAAAAATAAAGAATAATCTTTTGTTTGAATCGCTCTTAAAATTTGTTGATAGGTGCTGTAAGCCTCTGTCAATTTAGAATCATAGGTAAGTAAGCGTTCAAGTAATTCTTTTTCAGAAAGATACGCTTTAAAGGATGGACGCCAATGCTGTTGGATATAATCTAATTTGTCATAGCTTTTTTGAAGTAATTTCCAATACTTTTTAATTCGTCTATGAGGCTGACCCATTAGTCTTTAAAATAGAAAAATCCCATGAAATCAGTTTGTTAAAACACTGACTTCGTAGGATTTCTGTTTTGTTAGTTTAGTGATTTTCATTTAAAAAGTTACTTTTGGGTCAGCTTCTTCAATTAATTCTATTTTATTTTTGAGACTTTTTCATCAATATTATTGTCCATCAACACGATTTGACATAGAGCCGGATTTTTAAGTTGCTTATTTGTTTTCTTCACCATACCAATTATAATGGAACACGCCATCACGATCTTTACGTTCGTATGTATGAGCACCAAAGTAATCTCTTTGTGCTTGAATGATGTTAGCGGGTAAATCTTTTGTACGGTAAGAATCGTAGTAAGAAATAGCTGATGAAAATGTTGGGACAGGCACACCTGTTTCAACAGCCAAGGCAACAACATCACGAACTGATTGTTGGTATTTTGTTGTGATATCTAAGAAATAATCATCTAAAATAAGATTTTTAATTTCTGGATTTCGTTCATACGCATCCGTAATTTTTTGTAAGAATTGGGCACGGATAATGCATCCTGCTCTAAAGATTTTCGCAATATTACCATAGTTTAAATCCCAGCCATATTCTTCACTAGCCATACGCATTTGAGCAAATCCTTGTGCGTAACTCATGATTTTACTAAAGTATAATGCTTGACGAATTTTTTCTACAAATTCTTTTTTATCTCCAGTAAATTCTTTTACTGGTGGTGCCGGAATAATTTCACTTGCAGCGACACGTTCAGTTTTTAATGCTGAGATGTAACGAGCAAAAACAGATTCTGTAATAAGTGGTAGAGGAGTTCCTAAATCAAGTGCATTTTGACTTGTCCATTTACCAGTTCCTTTGTTACCAGCAGCATCTAAGATAACATCAACAATTGGTTTACCAGTTCCTAAATCATCTTTACGTGTTAAAATATCTGACGTGATTTCGATTAAGTAGCTATCTAACTCACCTGTATTCCATTCTTTAAAAATATCAGCAACTTCTTCAACTGATAAGCCTAAAACGCGAGTTAAGATGTCATATGATTCAGCAATTAATTGCATGTCTCCATACTCGATTCCATTATGTACCATCTTCACATAATGACCAGCTCCATTTGGTCCAATGTAAGTCACGCATGGATCTCCATCTTCAGCTTTTGCCGCAATTTGTTCAAAAATTGGTGCCACTAATTCATAGGCTTCTTTTTGTCCACCTGGCATCATAGAAGGCCCTTTTAACGCTCCCTCTTCTCCACCAGATACACCAGTACCGATAAAGTTAATACCAGAAGTTGCTAATGCTTCATTACGGCGGATAGTATCTTTGAAGTAAGTATTCCCACCATCGATTAACACATCACCCTCATCTAAAAATGGTAGTAAACTTTCGATTGTTAAATCAGTGGCTTTACCTGCTTTTACCATTAATAAAATTCGTCTTGGTGTTTCAAGAGAATTAACAAACTCCTCAATAGAATAAGTTGCAACTAAATGTTTATCAGGATGTTCTTTGATAACTTCCTCTGTTTTTGATGATGTTCGGTTAAAAATAGAAACAGTGTATCCTCTACTTTCTATATTTAACGCTAAGTTTTTCCCCATGACTGCCATACCGACAACACCAATTTGTTGTTTAGACATACATCTTCCTCCAATTCTTTTTTCAAAAAATGATACTTTTTTCTCTATATTATATCTTGCTAATAATTATAGCTTATTTTACCTAAAATATAAATAGACACGACCTTTCAAATTAAACATCACACCTAGACAATAGAAATACAGCAAAAATAATCAACAACATACTAATTATCTCGATTGGTTTTAAAACCAATCCTAAAAATAAAACTGAAAATAAAGCTGAACTTAGTGGTTCAAATGATGTTAATAAACTCGAAAATTGTGGTGGTATATATTCTGTACTTTTAAGTAAACAGATATATGAAAAAACGGTACCAATAATCACTATGACTAAAATTCCTAGTAACACACCAGGGGTAAAAGTAGGTACATCTTGCCAAATCGGTTGATAGACCTGAAAAGATACCCCACCTATTAACATACCCCAGCCTATAATAAGTGTTGTTCCATATTTTGCCATAAGTTTTCTTGGTTGAATAATATAAAAAGCACCTAAAAATGCTGATAATAATCCCCAAAACAACCCATTCGGTGAAATAGCTAATTCATTTAGGTTTCCCTTAGTCACTAATAAAAACGTTCCTAATAGAGATAACACAATACTGACAATACTTAATTTATTTGGTAATTCTTTTTTTTCGATAATAAAATAAATGACTAATAATATTGGTGATAGATATTGTAATATCGTTGCAGTCGCTGCATTACTCACTTGAATAGCCTTGAAAAAAGAATACTGCAACCCAAGTACCCCCAATACACTAAAAATAATTAATTGAATTAATTCAGTTTTATTTTTTAGAGGAGATAAGCTATCTTTATTCCCTTTTCCCATTTGATACATTAAAATTAAAAAACCCGCCACAATCATTTTAACAGCTACAAGCCAACTAGCTGATATGTGTTTTGTTGTCATCAAATATTCAGCCACTACCCCAGATGCACCCCAAAAAACTCCACCTAAAATAGCTAAAATCATACCCTTTAATTTACTACTTCCTTTTTCCATTTTTTTACCTCCCCTTATCGCTTTATTCTACAGCTTTAAGGCCCATAAAAACAATAAAAACCTAGAAATATTCTAGGTTTCCATCGTTTATTTTATGGTTAATTTTAAGTGTTCTAAATTCGTATACATAACAGACAGGTAATCTTCTCCTCCATCCATCTCTTTTTTAGTTAAACTCTCTAATGGATTAAGTTCTGAAAGTGTCGCTCCAGTTGCACTCGTAATAGTTTCGGCTACTTTTGATGACGCACTACTTTCTGTATAAATTACTTTAATATTATCTTTTTTAACTAGGTCTTCAATATTTTTTAGCTCTTTAGGTGTAGGTTCTTGATCTGGAGAAATACCTGAAATTGCCACTTGTTTTAATCCATATTGTTTAGCTAAATATGAAAAGGCTGTGTGTTGTGTGACAAATGTTTTTTGAATGGCATCTTTTGTCGCATCCACGTAAGCTTGATTTAATTTATCTAATTCCTGTGTAAAGTCAGTTGAATTCTTTTCATAGGTATCTTTGTTTGGTGTATCGACTTCAACTAAGCCTTTTGTAATCGTCTCTACTTCTTTTTTAGCCAAAACAGGATCTAACCACACATGCGGATCCAATTCATGATCATGTGAGTCTTCTCCTTCATGCTCATGTTCTTCAGTCGCTTCCATCAAGTCAATACCTTGACTTGCTTCAATCACTTTCACTTTTTTCGTATCAATAGATGCAAGGACATCTCTTACCCATGTTTCCATCTCATTTGAATTATAAATAAATACATCAGCATTTTGAATTTTGGCTAAATCTTTTGCACTTGGTTCATAATCATGTGGCTCAACACCAGCTTCTGTTAATACCGTCACCTCTGCTTTATCTCCTGTTACTTTTTTCGCAAAATCATACATTGGATAAAAAGACGTAACAACATGTAATTTATCGTCATCTTTTTTCTGTTGTGTGGTTTGTTTACCACAAGCAACAAGTAAACTAGTCAAAGCGACACCTAAAATAATTTTGGTTAATCGTTTCATTAACTCATTCCCTACTTTCTTTTAAACCGTAAACATTACTATCTAAAAATATATCATAAACGTTTTAGTAATTTATTTCAAGTAAAAACAAAAAAAGTAAAACAACTGAACGGTTTTACTTTTTTTATTCACTTTATTTTTTCTTTTTCTTATGATTTTGAGAAAAAGCATCTTTGACTTTATCAAAAAAACCTTCTTCTTGCTCCACTGCTGCTTTTTCACCATTTAGTTCAGCAAATTGACGCAATAATTTCTTTTGATCTTCGTTTAATTTTGTCGGTGTATCAACCGTAACAGTAACTTGTTGATCGCCGTTACCATTTCCACGAAGTTTAGGTGCACCTTTACCTTTTAATCTAAATGTTGTCCCTGTTTGAGTGCCAGCTGGAATTTTTAATTTGACACGTCCATGAACAGTAGGAACTTCAATCTCATCACCCAATGTTGCTTGAACAAAGGTGATGTGATGATCATAGTAAATTTCAGAACCATCTCTTTCAAATATAGGGCTATCTTCCACGCTGAAGACAACATATAAATCACCATAAGGGCCGCCATTGTATCCTGCTTCACCTTGACCAGATAGACGCATTTGTTGTCCATCTTCAACACCAGCAGGAACTGTAACCTTAACAGAATGCGATTTAATCATGCGGCCTGCACCATGACATGTTTCACATTTTTCTTTGATGATTTTTCCTGTTCCTTGACACTCATCACATGGTTGTTGACTCAT
The DNA here is from genome assembly GCF_002026305.1 of Vagococcus martis. Taxonomy (NCBI): domain Bacteria; kingdom Bacillati; phylum Bacillota; class Bacilli; order Lactobacillales; family Enterococcaceae; genus Vagococcus; species Vagococcus martis. The sequence goes on from NZ_MVAB01000001.1 coordinate 359,891, forward strand.
CATACGACCAAGTGGCGTTTGTCTTTCAACATTGATGACACCAGAGCCATGACATTTAGGACAGTTCTCAGGATGTGTTCCTGGTTTTGCTCCAGTCCCATGACATGTTGCACACTCATCTTCACGGTTGTAACGAATACTTTTTTCTAATCCGAAAATCGCTTCATTGAACGTTAAATCTAATGTGTACTGTAAATCAGAACCCTGTCTTGGCGCATTAGGATTACTAGAACGTCCTCCACCGCCAAAAAATGATTCAAAGATATCTTCAAACCCTCCGAAACTACCACCAAAATCTTGGAAACCACCACCACCAAAACCACCAGCACCAAAGTTTGGATCAGTACTTGCATGGCCATATTGGTCATAAGCCGCACGTTTTTGTGCATCACTTAATACTTCAAATGCTTCAGATACTTCTTTAAATTTCTCTTCCGCATCGGCTTCTTTATTTATGTCAGGATGATATTTTTTGGATAGTTTTCGATAGGCTTTTTTAATCTCATCATCTGTTGCTGTTTTAGATACTCCTAAAACCTCATAATAATCTCTTTTGGCCATATATAACTAACCCTCCATTTTTTCTAAAACCTCTAAATTCGTTTAAATCATACCACAATTTAGTCAATTTTAGAATGTTTTATCATAATAATCAAGAGAAAAAGCCAAAAGCACAACGCTTTGGCTTTTTTCTTGGCTCATTATTATTTTTCGTCGTCGTTGATTTCTTCAAAGTCCGCATCAACAACATCATCCGCGCCACTTTGTGCTGCTTCTGGATTTTCTTGTGCTTGTTGTGCTGCTGCTTGTTCATATAATTTAACAGTTAAAGCTTGTACGATTTCATTTAATGCATCGCGTTTCGCTTTCATGTCTTCAATGTTATTAGCTTCTACAGCTGCTTTTAATTCATCACGAGCATCTTCTGCTTTTTTCACTTCGTCCGCATCAACTTTACCTTCTAATTCACCTAAAGTTTTGTCAACTGAGAATAATAATGCATCGATGTCGTTACGTAAATCAACTTCTTCTTTACGTTCTTTATCTGCTTCAGCATTTGCTTCAGCATCTTTCACCATACGTTCAATTTCTTCATCTGTTAAACCTGAAGATGATTTGATTGTAATAGTTTGTTCTTTTTGAGTACCTAAATCTTTCGCACTTACATTAACAATACCGTTTTTATCGATATCAAATGATACTTCGATTTGTGGCACACCACGTGGAGCTGCTGGAATATCTGTTAATTGGAATCTTCCTAATGTTTTATTATCAGCTGCCATTGGACGTTCACCTTGTAATACATGGATATCAACGGCTGGTTGGTTGTCTGCTGCTGTAGAGAAGACTTGAGATTTACTTGTTGGGATTGTTGTGTTACGGTCGATTAATTTAGTGAACACGCCACCCATTGTTTCAATACCTAATGATAATGGTGTTACGTCTAATAATACAACGTCTTTCACATCACCTGTAATTACCCCACCTTGGATAGCAGCACCCATTGCCACTACTTCATCAGGGTTAACAGATTTGTTAGGTTCTTTTTGAGTTTCTTTTCTTACAGCTTCAACTACTGCAGGAATACGAGTAGATCCACCAACTAAGATAACTTCATCAATTTCTGAAGTTGAAATGCCAGCATCCTTAATCGCTTGACGTACTGGAATTTTAGTTCTTTCTACTAAATCAGATGTTAATTCATCAAATTTCGCACGAGTTAAGTTTAACTCTAAGTGAAGAGGTCCAGCTTCTCCAGCAGTAATAAATGGTAAGCTGATTTGAGTGCTTGTTACACCTGATAAATCTTTTTTCGCTTTTTCAGCAGCGTCTTTCAAACGTTGAACTGCCATTTTATCTTTAGATAAATCAATACCATTTTCTTTTTTGAATTCTTCTACTAAGTAGTCGATGATTTTTTCGTCAAAGTCATCCCCACCTAAGTTGTTGTCACCTGCAGTTGATAATACATCAAATACGCCATCACCTAGTTCAAGGATAGATACGTCAAATGTACCACCACCTAAGTCAAACACTAACACTTTTTCATCACGGTCAGTTTTATCCAAACCATAAGCTAAAGCAGCTGCAGTTGGTTCGTTAACAATACGTTCAACTTCTAAACCAGCGATTTTACCAGCGTCTTTTGTTGCTTGACGTTGAGCATCGTTGAAGTAAGCTGGAACAGTAATAACTGCTTTATCAACTTTTTCTCCTAAATAATCTTCAGCAAATCCTTTGATGTATTGTAAAATCATCGCTGAAACTTCTTGTGGAGTGTAAGTTTTTCCTTCAACTTCTACTTTATATCCAGGTTCACCCATATGACGTTTAATAGAAGAAATTGTATTTGGGTTTGTTACTGCTTGACGTTTAGCAACTTCACCTACTTGGATTTCTCCATTTTTAAATGATACAACAGATGGTGTTGTACGGTTACCTTCTGGGTTAGTAATAATTTTTGCTTCTCCGCCTTCTAATACAGCTACTGCAGAGTTAGTTGTTCCTAAGTCAATACCGATTATTTTACTCATATTAAAAATCTCCTTTGTCTAATTGATTTATTTTTAAATGTTAAATTTATATTATTGTGTCACAATAACCATTGAAGGTCTTAAGATACGGTCATGTAAGATGTATCCTTTTTGTAACACTTGAACAATCACATCTGAATCTTGTCCATCTTCAGCTGGGACTGTTTGAACAGCTTGATGTAAGTTAGGATCAAATGCTTCACCTTGGGCTTTGATTTCCTCAATACCTGATTCCTTGAAGGCATGTAACATGCTTTCACGAACCATCTCAATTCCTTTTTTCATTGCCTCACCGTGCTCATCACTTACTTCAATCGCTAAGGCACGATCCAAGTTATCTAAAGCTGGCAACAATTCTTTTGCTAATTCCTGTGCGCGATATCTAGATGCTTCTTCACGCTCTTTTTTATGACGATTACGCATATTAGCAATTTCTGCTTGCGCTCTTAAGAATTGATCTTCCATTTTGTCCAACTCTTCTTGAAGTTTTTCTTCTAAGTTTTCTTCTGTCTCGACGTTTTCTTCTGTTTCGACCACTTCTTCTACAGTTTCATTCGTTTCTACTGTCGATTCGTCTTTTTTTTCTTCTTCCTCATTAACTTTATCAACTGATTTATCTTTCTTCACTTATGTCAGTCTCCTTTCACTCTCCACTATTTTCCAAATGTCGATAATATGTTTCTAGATGCCTAGAAAGCTCATCTGTTAAAACATTCATTACTCCTAACAGTTTCGAATAGGACATGTTAGCAGGTCCTAAAACCGCGACTAAACCTTTACCTCGTTGAAAAACATCGTATGATCCTGTCACTAAACTCATGTTTTGCAACAATTCGTTGTTTAGCTCCTCTCCAATCTTGATATCAATCTTTTCATCTGTGTCTAGGATAAGTAATTCTGTTAACTTATCTGTATCACTAATTAATGAATAAACCGATTGAAATTCGTTTGGATTAGTGATGGCTTCTGAACTTAATAAATTCATCCCACCACCAACATAGATTTGCTCATCAAATGCTTGATTGAACACATCCTCAAACAAGTACAAGATGTTACTAGAATTACTAAAGTAACGTTGGAGTACTAAAGGAATCTCTGTTCGAAGTTTGTGGTAAACTGTCAAAAGTGTTTCTCCCAACAATCGATCATTGATTATTCGAATCATTTTTTCGATATCTTCAGTTGACACTGAATGTGGAATTGAAAACACTTGACTCTCAACATATCCTTGATCAATCACAATAATCGCCATTAATTGACGAGCATTCAATGGAACAATTTGAAAACCTGTAAGCCGTCTTTCTTTTACTTCTGGCCCTAACGAGAAAGCTGTGTAACTCGTCAACTCAGATAAAATATTCGCCGACCATTCAATAATTTCATTTGTCGCATTAAATTTGCGATTAAATAATCGTTTGATGTGTTGAACATCGGTAGAACTGATCTTACTAGGATCCATTAAATGATCCACATAATAACGATACCCTTGCATTGAAGGAATTCTACCAGAAGACGTGTGCATTTTTTGAATAAGACCAAAATCTTCCAATTTAGATAACTCATTTCGAATGGTTGCTGAACTGACAGTAATGCCATTATTCATCAACGTCTTCGAGCCAACAGGTTGCCCTGTCTCAGTATAGAGCTGAACTAATAGTTGTAAGATGTGTTCTTGTCTACTACTCAACATGCGAATCACCTTCCTTATTAGCACTCTTTCTTATTAAGTGCTAACTACATTATCAAATATATCAAGGATTAATTTTTTTGTCAACTAAAAACACCTCTTTTTTAGCACTCTTTTGTCAAGAGTGCTAAAACTAAATATACTGAATTTAAAAACATTGATATATCAAGGATTTGATTCTATTATGCCATACTATTTTTTTAGCAATCACAAAAATTTGTCTGTTTATTTTGCCAAAAAAACGAGAATAACAAAAAAACAGCCTAAATTCTTCGCTTTAGACTGTTTTTTCTTATTTTTCTAATAAAAACTTCTCAAAAACATCATTTCCTAAAATCAATCCTTTATCAGTTAAAGAAATATATGAGTTTTTAATTTGTAACATATCTTCATCTATAAGTTGTTGTACTATCTCACCATAGACTGAATCAAACTTTTGTCCAAACTTTTCTTCAAAGTTAGTTAATGATACACCTTGTTTTTTTCGAAGACCTAAAAACATTTCTTCTTCCATTTGATGTTTGATAGTTAAATTTTCAGTTGTGATAGTTGGTAACTTATCTTGTCGCAATGGTTCCAAGTAATGTTGAATTGGCCCGTGATTTTTATATCGTATATTACCTAAGTAACCACTTGCCCCTGCGCCTAAACCATAATAGTGATCATTATTCCAATAAACCAAATTGTGCTGACTTTCTTTACCCGGCTCACAAAAATTACTCACTTCATATTGATGTTTTCCAGCTAAAATCATACGCTCAATCGCTCGTTCAAACATATCTCCTTCAACATCAATTCCTGGAAGATGTAACCTTCCTTGTCTTGCCCAATTATAAAACATCGTCTTATTTTCTAAAATAAGTGAATACATTGAATAATGTGGTAAATCAAGTCCGATTGCTTTATCTAATGTATCTTCAAAACTTTCCATTGTTTGATTTGGTAAGGCATATATTAAATCTATACTGACATTTGAAAAGGCCGCTTTTTCTAAAAGAGTCATAGTATCAAATACATCTTGAGCAGTGTGTTTACGTCCGATTTTCTTTAATAACCTGTCATCAAACGTTTGAACTCCCATAGACAAGCGGTTCACACCATGAGTTTGCATGACTTTTATTTTATCAAGTGTTAAATCACCAGGGTTTGCCTCCACTGTAAATTCATCAGTTGGATTAAAAGGTAATAACTCCTTTACCCCACCAAGTAAACGATCTAGCTGTTTAGCCGATAAAGAAGTTGGCGTCCCTCCACCGATATAAATCGTTTCTGTTGTATCAGATGGATATAATTCTTTTGTTAATTTTATTTCTTTTAGTAGCGCTTCGATGTATTCATCGACAGGTTGTCCTTCAATAAATACTTTATTAAAATCACAATAAAAACAAATGTGCTCGCAAAAAGGAATATGAATGTAAGCCGACGTCATACGAGTCCTCCTAAGTTATCAAAATATTCCCTTGTATCTTGTTCATCTTGTTTTAGTTGCGCGATTAATCCATCAACATTATCAAATTTTTTCTCGCCACGTAAAAAGTGTAACCATTCCACACTGACTTGCTCTCCATAAATGTCATCAGAAAAATCTAAAATATTTACTTCAATCGTCATCGGGCGATTAGTTTCAAATGTAATATTGTATCCTATTTGCGCCATACCCATATACCATTTGTTTGCTACTTTTATCTTCACAACATATACCCCACCAGTAGGTAATAATGAAAATGTTGGCACCTTAATATTAGCAGTTGGATACCCTAATAATCGACCGCGTTTATCTCCGTGTACGACAATTCCCGTTGTTTCGTAAGCATAGCCTAATAATTGATTGGCCGCTCGCATGTCTCCGATTTTCATGCATTCACGTATTGCTGTCGAACTAACTTTTTCTTCTCTATCACTCAACTTTTGTACTTCGACTATTTCAAATCTATCTTTAGCATACGTAGGTAAACTGCTCATATTGGCAACATCTTTCTTTCCATAGGTATAATCAAATCCTGCTACGACAACTTTAGCATGTAGGCCTACCATGTATTCATCGACGAAATCTTGCGGTGATAATCCTGCAAAAGATGAGGTGAATTCAATGATATATAAATAATCGACACCTAAACGCGTCATGCGCTCTTCTTTTTGTTCAATGGTTGTGATGTATTTCATTTTTTTATGATCAATTTTTTGAAACACAACTGCTGGATGATGATTAAAGGTCATAACTGCTAATTTTAATCCTTTTTCATCTGCAATTTTTTTTGCTGTATTGATAACTTCTTGATGTCCTCTGTGAACACCATCAAAAAAACCTAATGCCAATACGACATCATCTTGTGGTAATTTTTCTGGGTCATATGGATGATGAATGTTAATAATTTGCATAACAAAATACTCCTTTAATCATTTCGTATTACTTTGATTGGTTTGAACATCCCTGGTTTACTTGGATGTTTACCATATAAGCTAACTAATTGCTCATTAAAGAATAAAGCAATTAGTTGTGATGGGTCATATCCGTCAAAAAACGACTCTGGCATGACCAAACCATTTTTAATTAATTGATAATCCTTTGAACTTAATGTTTTTTTTTGAAAAGATTCAACTGCTCGCTCAAGAGGATAGAAAATATCGTCTGTTAGTCCTTCTTCAACTTTTGAACGAATGTCTTCTAAAGTTATCGCTTCTTTTGCGGTAAAACCGCCACTAGAAAGTCGTGTTAAATCTGACATGTGAGCGGCATAGCCAAGTTTTTCTCCTGTATCGACTGCTAGAGTTCTCACATACGTTCCTTTAGCACAATCTACTTCAAACTTCCATGACTGTGTTTGAGCTTCTTCATTATACTCGGGTGTCGTAAGTCTTTTATAATGATGAATTGTCGTCTGTCTTACTGGACGTTCTACTGTTTCACCTTTTCTAGCATAATCATATAACCTTCTACCATTCACTTTTACAGCCGAATACATAGGAGGAATTTGTTGAATATTCCCCGTCAATAGTGACATGGCATCATCTATTTCTTTTTCTGTCAGCGGATTGGTAATTGGTGTGTTTTCAACAATCTCACCACTTGCATCTTCTGTTTCTGTCGAAAAGCCAAGTGTCACTTCACCAATGTATACTTTATTTGATTCTTGTAAGTATTCCACAACTTTTGTGGCTTTACCGACACAAATAGGCAACACTCCATCAACATCCGGATCAAGTGTGCCACTATGACCTACTTTTTTTGTTTTTAAAATTTTTCGTAATTGGAAGACACAATCATGACTTGTCATGCCTCGTGGTTTCCATAGAGGGATAATTCCTTCCATCAATCTTCTCCTACTCTTTTCGTCATTTCCTCAATATTATAGCATACTTACATACCTAATTAAGACAAAAGGCTTTCATAAACAACAAAAAAAGGAGGAAAATCCCCTCCTTTTTATTGCTTATGAAAGTTCCCATCCCCAAGCTTGTCTCATGGCATCCATTAACTCAACAACTCGTTGGCTGACTTCACGACAATCTGGTACATGATTTAACCCTTTTTCACTTGCTAAGTGGTTTAACATATCTAATTCATAAGTAAAGACATCGCGGTCATTTCCATCTTCAATGATTTGTGTTGTCCCATTATTATAGAAAATTTCTGCTGTTGTCGCTCTTGGGAAGTCATCAATTTTTAAGAATCCTTCATCACCTGTAATCAAAATTTGTTTTGGTAGTTTCCCTCTAAAGGATAGCATGACACTTGCTAATTCATTGTTTTTAGTTTTTAACACTGTAACAGATTTTTCATCTACTCCAGTGGGTGCCATCACAACTTCTGATGAAACAAATTCGATGTCTGTTCCAAGTAAATAAACAGCTGCTGAAAGAGCATAAGGACCAATATCAAATAAGGCTCCACCACCTTTTTCAAGTGAGAAGAAACGATTATTCTCATCGTATTCTTTACAACTTCCGAATGTGATGTTAGCTGTACTTATTTTTCCTAAAACATTTTCTTTTAATAAACGACTTACTTCGTGATACATCGGCATATAAAATAACGTTACTGCCTCTAAAATCACGACATGATGTTTTTTAGCTAACTCAAATAGCTCTTTGGCTTCTTCAGCTTTTAAAACCATGACTTTTTCACACAAGACATGTTTTCCTTTTTCAATGGCTTTTTTGGCAAATTCATAATGTGTTTGGTTAGGCGTAGCGATATACACACATTCTAACTCATCGTCATTAAGAAACTCATTGTAGTCAGTATAACCATTATGAAGGTTATGTGTTTCTCTAAACGTACGCAAAGAGCGTTCATTACGATTATAAACTGAGTGAATCGTGTACTTAGAAGTATCCACCTGTGTGACAAATTCTGTTGCAATCACACCTGTTCCAACTATTCCGATATTTTTTATCAATTAAATCGCCTCCTAATTAATCTTCTTTTAGTTTATCACAATTATCTTTTTAGCGTTAATGATACACAAGATCATGTTATAAAATAAAGGCTCTATAATTTCTACTGTTGGTAACACAAGTTACCGATAGTTTTTTGTACACAAAAACATGTGATATCCGTTAGAATGAAATTGCGAAAAAACAAACTAAGGAGGATACCACATGTCATATTCACAGACTATCAAAGATATCTTAAATATACTAGACCTAAATATTATTTTTAATGAAAATTGTTTATCTACTGAAAAAATAAAAGGCGTTTTCTCTCGGATATTCCATGGTTTTTTAGAAGAATCTCCTACATGCTGTCCGCATTGTCAAAGTAATCACTCTAATATTATTAAATGGGGATATACAACTAGCCTAATTAAAATGCCTAGTGTTTCTGAATATGTCACTTATATTAGATTAAAGAAACGTCGTTTCTTTTGTAAAAAATGTGATACGACTTTTGTTTTAGATACCCCTTTTGTTTCTAGAAACAACTCTATTTCTAATAATTTAAAACGTCTCATTGCGAAACAGTTAACCTCTAAACACGCCATGAGTGATATCGCAAAACAAACGAGCGTTTCAACTTCAACTGTCTCTCGCGTATTAAAAGAGTGGTATGAACCGATTAAGAAGTATAGTTATGAACTTCCGTCTGTACTATGTTTTGATGAATTTAAATCTGTTAAAAAAGTAGCTGGTTCAATGAGTTTTATTATGATGAACGGTGAAACAAATGAATTAATTGATATTCTACCTGATCGAAGATTACCAAAATTGAGAATTATTTTAATGGCTTCTCTCTAGCTAATAGAAAACAAGTAAAATATGTCGTTTCAGATATCTATCAACCTTACATTACTTTAACTAAACGAGTGTTCCCTAACGCTAAAGTCGTTTTAGATAAATTTCATCTCGTTCAACATCTCGGTAGGGCATTTCAAAAGATACGGATTAAAATAATGACTCAATTAAAATGTAAAGATAACGGGGTTATCTATAGACGAATTAAAAAGTATTGGAAATTACTTCAAAAAAGCTATGACAAATTAGATTATATCCAACAGCATTGGCGTCCATCCTTTAAAGCGTATCTTTCTGAAAAAGAATTACTTGAACGCTTACTTACCTATGATTCTAAATTGACAGAGGCTTACAACACCTATCAACAAATTTTAAGAGCGATTCAAACAAAGGATTATTCTTTATTTTTGGAATTAATTAATCAACCAACAGGATTTAAAGAGTTTATTCCTGTTTTCAAAACATTTAAAAAATATCGAGAAGAAATAAAAAACACCTTTGAAACATCTTATTCAAACGGTCCATTAGAATGTATGAATAACCACATTAAAGTCATTAAGCGTAATGCCTATGGCATGAGGAGTTTTTATAATTTTAAGCTACGACTATCAATTTGTTTAAAAGAATCTGCCTTTACATCACAAAAAAAGATCTAGAAAACTAAATGCTTTCTAGATCTTAAATTCTAACGTATTAATCCTTACCAACAGTAGTTGACAAAGAGCCAAAATAAAAAAGCTAGAGAAAAATATTCTCTAGCTAAATGACTTAGTCTTTATTTAATCCTCTTAATAATTCATCAATATGATTTCCATATTCTACTGACTCATCTCTAACAAATGCTATTTCTGGTGTCTTGTAGATACTTAATCTATGACCTAACTCACGTCGAACTAAACCTGTTACTTTGTCTAATCCTTCTTGAGCTTTTTGTTTATCTGAGGCTTTATCACTTAATAAACTATAATAAATTGTTGCTTCTTGTAAATCACCTGTTACTTTTACGTCAGTGATGCTTACATCTTGTACTCGTGGATCACGTACTTTTTTATGTAAAATATCATTCACTTCTTTTAATATTTCTTGAGCGACACGACGATCTCGGTAATTTGCCATATGCTTATCCTCCTCATATAAATGAGCTGAATTATTTTTTAACTTCTTCCATGATATATCCTTCGATTACATCATCAACTTTTACGTCGTTGTAATTTTCTAAGGTTACACCACACTCAAATCCCATTTTAACTTCTTTAGCATCGTCTTTAAAACGTTTCAAGCTTGCTAAGTTTCCTTCATGAATTACAATGCCATCACGAATTAAACGAATACCACAGTCACGACGAATGAATCCTTCCGTTACGTAACATCCTGCAATCGTACCTACTTTAGATACATTGTAAGTTTCACGAACTTGCATTTGTCCTGTAATTTTCTCAACAAATTCAGGATCAAGCATTCCTTTCATCGCTGTTTCGATTTCTTCGATAACTTTATAGATGATTCTGTGTAAACGAATATCTACTTGCTCTTGTTCTGCTTGTGTACGAGCTTGTGCTGTTGGTCGAACGTTGAATCCGACGATAATCGCATTACTTGCAGAAGCTAATGTGATATCACTTTCGTTAATCGCCCCAACTGCTGAATGGACGATTTTAACACGTACGCCTTCAACATCAATTTTAGTTAAACTAGCTGCTAATGCTTCAGCTGAACCTTGAACGTCCGCTTTGATAATAACATTAACTTCTTTCATTTCTCCGTCTTTAAGACTTTCGAATAAGTTATCTAGTGTCACACGTTGGCTGACTTGTCGTTGTTCTAACAACGCGCGTTTCGCTCTTTCTTCACCGGCTGCACGAGCTGTTTTTTCATCTTCAAAGGTTACAAATCTATCACCAGCTTGTGGTACATCATTTAATCCTGTAATTTCAACTGGTGTTGCAGGTCCAGCTGCTTTATCACGGCGACCAATATCATTTGTCATTACACGCACACGTCCATGAGTGTTACCAACAACGATTGGGTCTTGTACATGTAGTGTTCCTTGTTGTACTAATAATGTTACAACAGGTCCCTTACTTTTATCTAAACGTGCTTCAATAACTGTACCGATTGCACGTTGTGTTGGGTCAGCTTTTAAGTCTTCCACTTCAGAAACTAGAAGAACCATTTCTAACAATTCATCAATGTTATCACCAAATTTGGCTGAAATTGGAACGAAGATAGTGTCACCACCCCATGATTCAGGTATCAAACCATATTCGCTTAATTCCTGCATTACACGATCTGGGTTAGCTGTTGGTTTATCAATTTTATTAACAGCTACGATAATTGGTACTTCAGCTGCTTTAGCATGGTTAATGGCTTCAACAGTTTGAGGCATCACACCATCATCAGCTGCGACAACTAAAATCGTAATATCGGTGATACTTGCTCCACGCGCACGCATGCTTGTAAACGCCGCATGTCCTGGTGTATCCAAGAATGTAATTGGTTTGCCATCAATATCAATTTGGTAAGCACCAATATGTTGTGTAATACCTCCAGCTTCACCTGAAGTGACTTTAGCATTTCTTAATGTATCTAACAGTGTTGTTTTACCGTGGTCAACGTGACCCATAACAGTAACAACTGGCGGACGACTAACTAATTTGTCCGGATCAACGACATCAGATTCAAAGAATTTATCAATATCTGCTACGTCTTCTTGAACTTTTTCTTCTGCTTCAATACCATAATCCGTCGCTAATAATTCAATTGTATCTTTATCTAACGCTTGGTTTTGGTTAACCATCACACCTAATAGGAATAATTTTTTAATAATTTCTGCTGGTTCACGGTAAATTTTCTTAGCAATATCTGCTACGTTCATCCCTTCAGTGTAAACTAACACTTCTGGTAATTCTTTAAATTTACGTGGTGGTACAGCTGGTTTATTAGATGTTTGATGTTTCCCTTTTTTATTGTTGCGTCGTTTGTTATTTTTGTTATAATGATTGTTTTGGTTACCTTGATAAGGACGATTACCATTGTTATTGCGGTTTCCACCTTTATTTTGGTTGTTATTATTGTTTCCAGTCGAATTATTATTTCTGTTTGGTTGACTATTAGTATTTCCAGCCGATTTTTTAGTTACATTAGCTGATGCATTTTGATTATTGTTTGATTTATTCGTTGGTTGTTGTTTGTTTTGGTTCTGATTATTCACTCGATTACCCTTACTGTTATCATTATTTTCTGATTTTTTATCAGAATGATTATTTTTTTTAGCTGGTGCTTGACCAGTTTTTTTATTATCTTGTCCCTTAGCTTTTGAAGGTGCTAATAGGTGTTTGACTTTACTGATGTCTGAGTCAGTTAATGTACTCATATGATTTTTCACATCAACACCTGCGGACTGAGCTTTTTCTACGATATCTTTACTAGGAACATTTAGTTCTTTTGCTAATTCATATACGCGTTTTTTACTCATTCTCTCACCGTCCTATTCTGTCATTAGTTCACACATCTTTCGAGAAAATCCGGTGTCACATACCCCGACAATCATACGATTTTTGCCAATTGCAGCGCTAAGTTCGGCTGAGGTGCATGGTGAAATCAATTTTGTATGATAACTATGACACTTGTCTCTCATTTTTTTTTCGGTATTTTCACTTGCATCACTTGCTAAAATTACCAAATTTACAGTATTTTTTCTGACTGACTGTAAAGTTGTTTCTTCGCCGGTAACAAGTTTACCAGCTTTCATTGCTAAACCTAAGAGATTAAGAAATCGTTGTTTATTTTCCATTTCCGAATAGTTCTCTCCTTGCCTTTTGGTGTGACACATAGTCTAGCAACTCTTGATAGAAGTCATCTGTCAACGTATCGTTTAGCACTCTGTCTAGAATCTTTTGATCCCAACTTTTTTGGACAACTTCTGGTTCCATAGATAGATATGCCCCTCTACCAGGCATTTTTCCAGTTGGATCAATCGAAATTTCACCCTCTTTAGAACGAACGATACGAATCATGTCTTTTTTGGGCTTCATTTCATTCGATACAACGCATTTACGCATGGGAATTTTTCTTTGTTTCATCTATTTCGCCTCCCAAAAAGTGGTTTTATTCTTCATCTTCTTCTACTATGATACTCTCTTCTTCAACCTCTTCTGTTACTTCCTCAGAGATTTCGTCAATAGCATCTTCTAGAATTTCTTCCACAACTAATTCTTCGTTTGCTTCAATAACTTCTTCTATTAATTCTTCTTCGTTTTCAGCTGAAATTTTTTCCCATTCAGACTCAGGTTTGATGTCAATCTTATAACCTGTTAATTTTGCTGCTAGTCTAGCATTTTGTCCACGTTTACCAATTGCTAATGATAATTGGAAATCTGGCACAACAACTGTACAAGCACGTTGATTTGGTTCAAAGATAACGTCTATTACTTGTGCTGGATTTAGTGCATTTGAGATAAAGACAGCAGGGTCTTCATTCCACTCAACAATATCCATGTTTTCGCCTTTTAATTCATTAACAATCGCTTGAACACGTTGCCCTTTAGGTCCAACACACGTTCCAACTGGGTCGATGTCTTTATTATCCGCTGTTACAGCAACTTTTGCTCTGTCTCCTGCTTCTCTTGCAATGCTAACAATCTCTACTTCACCATCATACACTTCTGGAATCTCTTGTTCAAACAAACGTTTTAAAAGATCCGGATGGCTACGGCTCACATATACTTGTGGCCCTTTTGATGTGTTTTCTACTTTTGAAATATAAACTTTGATGCGATCGTGTGGTTGATAAATTTCATTTGGGATTTGATCTTGTTTTGATAATACCGCTTCGATTTTACCTAAATTGACATAAATGTAACGACTGTCTTGACGTTCCACAATTCCTTGCATAATTTCATTTTCATAAGCACTAAACTCATTGTAGATGATTGAACGTTCAGCTTCACGCACACGTTGCAAAATAACTTGTTTTGCTGTTTGTGCTGCTATACGACCAAAATCTTTTGGTGTCACTTCAAAGCGAATCATATCACCAATTTCGTATGCACCATTAATTTTCAATGCTTCTTTTAAGCTCACTTCAAGTTGAGAATCCATTACTTCTTCTGTTACTTCTTTAACAGAAAAAATATGAACATCTCCTTTTTTCTCGTCAAACTCCACCTCTACGTTTTGCGCTTGTCCATAATGACGCTTGTAAGCTGATACCATTGCTGCTTCTAGTGCTTCAATGACAATGCTTTTTGAAATACCTTTTTCGCGTTCAAGAGCGTCTAATGCTCCTAACATTTCCTTGTTCATGTATTTCCTTAACCTCCATTTTAAAATTGAATAGCCAATCTCGCTTTGGCAATATTTTTTCTATCAAATGTCATTTCTTTTTCTTGCGTTTTTATTTTTACTAATAGGGTTAGCGTCTCAGGGGTAACTTCTTTTAAGAAACCTTGATACTGCTTTTCTCCTTCAACAGCTTGATAAAAAGAGATATTTATATAATCATCAATTGCATTTACATAATCTTCTTCTTTTTTCAAAGGTCGCTCAGCCCCAGGTGAAGACACCTCTAAAAAATAGGCTTGTGGAATTGGGTCTGGCTCGATTGTGTCAAGTTTTTCGCCTAATGCTTCACTGACTAGTGCACATTCATTGATATCAATGCCACCATCTTTATCAATAAATACTCTTAGAAACCAATTTTTCCCTTCTTTAACATACTCAATATCTACTAAGTCAAATTGATAGTCTTCCAAGATTGGAGTAACTAAGTCAGTGACTATTTCGACTACATTTGCCAATATTTTCGCCTCCCTATACATTTTCGAGAAATTCATCAAAAAGAGTGAGCGTCAACACGCTCACTCTTTCCACTCATATCACACATTGTTATATTAGCATATTTTTCATAACTATTCAATGTTACTAGCTTTTTTTTGAAAATATGGTTAAGATTTTTCTAAGATTTTTATTTTTAATTCTTTATTATAAAATTTTTGTTAATTTAACTAAAGATATTGATTCTTTAAAAGGAGTATTAACATGACTAGAACTAAAAAAATTATTACTGGATTACTAATTGGACTACCTCTCCTTATCGTTGCAGAAGGCATTCGTGAAAATAGACAACTTGATGTTGAATCAATTGTCCTCACCAGTAATAAAACTAAAGATAAACAAATCAAAATAGCCCATATTTCTGACCTACAGTTTCCTAGACTTAGAGTTAATAAACAACAACTACTTGATGAATTGGAAAAGGAAAATCCAGACGTTATCTTTTTAACTGGGGATACAATAGACCGAACAGAAGATGTTAGCCAGACTGATTTTTTTAACTTTTTGGCAAAACTAACTGCATCTTATCCTACTTACGTGATTAACGGAAACCACGAAGAAACGAATTCAAACTATGATTTATGGCTTAAAAAAATAAACCAGAGCGATGCTATCTACTTAGAAAATGACGTAACCAACTTAACAATCAAACAAACATCATTTAATCTAGTCGGTTTAAGTAACCGTCAAACAGCCTTACCTATAAATCAGATGCATTCAATCGATCCAACCATTGATACGCTCATACTTGCACATCATCCTGAGTTATTTGATCATTATATTGTATCTTTCAATCAGCCACTTGCTATTTTTAGTGGGCATGCTCACGGTGGTCAGTGGAGGCTACCTGGAACAGATGGCATTCTTGCTCCAAACCAAGGTTTCTTACCTAAACTAACAAGTGGGCTTTATGTTAAAAATAATTCTCACTTAATCGTTAGTCGTGGACTTGCTAATAGCACATTCCCTCTACGACTCAACAATTATCCTCACTTGATTTTTACGACTATTAAGCACGCATAATAAAAAACAGACGCTTTTATCGAGCGCCTGTTTTTTCGTTTTTTAATGTGTTTGTCGTTTCATGAGTAATGTCGCTACCTCGACTTTTATAGGCGTCGGAATATCAACATCTAATAACATCAACAATTGATTAACTGCTATACTTCCCATAGATTCTGTTGGAACATGTATTGTCGTTAAACTTGGTGTTACATATTTAGCGACACTAATATCATTAAATGATACTAAGGCAATATCTTTTGGGATCTTTATTCCTTTTTCATTCAATGCTCTCAGTGCCCCGACAGCTATGGCATCACTTTCCGCAAAAAAGATATCGACAAATTTTTCAGGAGAAATCCCATCTAGGTAATCTTTCATTATTTTATAGCCAGATTCCACACTAAATGCTGTTTGTAACATTGTATCAATCGTGGCGTTTTGCGGTAATTGGTGCGTTAGTTTATTAAGACGATAATCCTCTATAGGCTCACGCAATGTTTTAGTGTATTCCAATCCTTGTAGTACACCAACAGATTGATATCCTTTTTCTTCTATCAATCCAGCTACTAGAGACATGGCTTGATTCATATCAACTATAACAGATGAAAAACCATAGTGAGATGCATCAAAGTCGATAAAGACAATTGTCTCAACGACATCTGACATTTTTTTGATTTCTACTTCATCAAATTTACCTAGAGCTAGTAACCCATCTATCTCTTCTTTTTCCAAACAATCCATCTCACATTTTACCAATTCAACAGAAAGTTCCTCAGCTCTTTTTTCAATCCCTAAACGAATAGCCAAATAATAGATATCTTCCAACTCTTCTTCAGGTTGATACCATTGAATAAGACCAATTCTTTTGGTTTGTTTTGGTTTCTTTTTATGATGTTTTGTATAATTTAACGCTTCTGCAACTTCAAAAATACGACGTTTGGTCTCTTCATTTATAGACAACGTTGCATCATGATTTAATACACGAGAGACGGCAGCTGGCGACACCCCTGCTTTGTTTGCAATATCCTTTATTGTGGCCACCTGTGTTATCCCCCTTTCATTTTATAACGTTGACATAAATCGCTTAAAGCCATCTTGACCTTCTTGCGTTCGTTTATATACCCCAGCATCTTCTAACACATGTAAGAAAACTTCGCCGATAGCTTCTTCTATTTTTTCATCAACATTTTTTTCGGTAATGTCTTGTGTTGATTTTATTTTTTCAGCCCATTCTTTATGGTAATCTATCATATTATGTTCCTGGTTTAATAAAAACTTTTTCACATCTTCCATCTCTTCTTTTAAACGTGGTGGTAAAATAGCTAAGCCCATCACTTCGATTAAACCTACATTTTCTTTTTTTATATGATGGTATTCTGGATGAGGATGGAATATGCCATCAGGGTATTTATCTGAAACATTATTATCTCGCAACACTAAGTCCATTTCGTAGTTTCCATTTTTTCTTCTTGCGATGGGTGTAATGGTATGATGTGGTGTCCCATCATCACTAAATGCCTTTATTTCTAATGACAGGTCTGAATAGTTTCGCCATTTTTTTAATATATAATCTGCTGCATCAATAATATCCTCTTTACTCTCACTAGTTAAACGGATAACAGACATTGGCCATTTAACCGTACTGACTGATACATTGGGAAAACTTAGTATATCATAACTTGTGTCAATTGGTGAACTTTCGATTGGAAAATGAAAACGTCCCCCTTGATAATGATCATGAGATAAAATAGAGCCACCAACAATTGGTAAATCAGCATTTGATCCAACAAAATAATGTGGAAAGAAATCCAATACATGAACTAATCTTGTAAAGGTTTCTTTATTAATAGACATTGGTCTATGAACAGCTGAAAAAAAGATACTATGTTCATTGTAATAAGCATAAGGCGAATACTGAAATGCCCATGGCTCATCACATAAATTAAATCGAATCACTCGATGATTAAATCGATTTGGGTAACCAATCCGTCCTGAGAATCCTTCATTTTCAATACACAGCATGCACTTTGGATAATTAGCTGTCTTCATAGCAGCTGCTTTTTTTATGTCTTCAGGATCTTTTTCCGGTTTTGATAAATTAATTGTGATATTTAATGTGCCGTACTCACTTTCATAGGGAAACTCAATATTTTTTGCAATTGCTTGCGTCTTAATGTAATCATTATCTTTACAGAGTTGGTATAAGTAATCTGTTGCTTTTTCAGGTGATGTTTCATAGTTTTTATTGAACTGTTGATTCACTTCTTTTGGACTTGGTGTCACAATATCCATCAGCTGACCAATTAGCACATCTTTTTCATGAGCAGTTGATTTAATTTTCCCTGAATTAATAGCTATCTCTACCAGTTTTTCGACAATCTCTATGGGGAGTGTTCCTTCAATTTCTGATTCATCTTCATAATCATCTAATCCAATGAGATATAGTACTTTGTTAGTTAAATACACTCTATCTAGTTCGTTCCAAAGACCTGTTGATATGGCATATGAAACAAATGTTTTAATCAATTGATTTGTCATATTATCTGACCTCTTTTTCATAACCATTTGGATGAGTACTATGCCACTTCCATGCAGTTGAGATAATCGTTTCAATATCAGTGTGAACTGGATTCCATCCTAGCACTTTTTTGGCCTTGTCGTTTGACGCAACTAATATAGCTGGGTCGCCAGCTCGTCTTGGCGATACATCATATTTTATGTCTTGTCCGGTCACTCGAATCGCTTCATCTAATAACTCTTTCACCGAAAATCCATGACTACTTCCTAAATTGATAATTTGACTTTCTTCATTTTTTTCCAAATAATCAAGTGCTAAAATATGTGCATCAACTAAATCCAATACGTGTACATAATCTCTGATACAAGTGCCATCTGGTGTTGGGTAATCATCTCCAAAAATATGTAATTTATCACGTTGGTGAAGTACTACTTGTAAAATAATAGGTAATAAATGTGTTTCAGGTTGATGTGCTTCTCCGATTGTCGCATCAGGCATTGCGCCAGCCACATTAAAATATCTCAGTGACACATATTTCATGTCATAAGCATTGTCACACCACTTCATCATTTTTTCCATCATTAACTTACTTTCACCATACGGATTTTTAGGATTTGTTGGTGCTGTTTCACTAATTGGTGTTTCTTCAGGCTCACCATAAGTTGCGGCAGTTGAGGAGAAGACAATCTCTTTCACATCAAACTCATGCATCACTTCAAGTAAAGTTAGCATGCCATACACGTTATTATTAAAATATTTCAATGGGTTTTCTACTGACTCTCCCACCAAAGAACTTGCCGCAAAATGAACGACTTGCTCTATCTTTTCTTGTTCAAAAACATGAGATAAAAACTCTTTATCTCGAATATCCCCTTCGTAAAAAGTAGCATCTGAATGTACGGCTTCAATATGTCCCGTCAATAAATTATCTACCACTACAACATCACGACCGCTCTCAATTAGATGTGCAACGGCATGAGAGCCAATATATCCTGCTCCTCCTAAAACGAGTACTTTTTTCATACTAACTCTCCTCTACGATAATTTTCTTGTTCCATCTCCAATAGATGCTTCATAAAAATCAGCGGCATAACCGATTTTTTCTTTATAGCCATTTCCAACAACTTCTTTAAAAGAATCAACATTGTTCTTGTTGACTAAAGCAATCGCAAAGCCACCAAAACCAGCGCCCGTCATTCTTGCACCAAGCACACCTGGTTGTTTTTGAGCATAATCCACTAATGTATCTAGTTCAATACCTGTCACATCATAATCATTTTTTAGTGATTCATGTGATGCATTAAGTAATTTACCAAATGTTTCTAAATCACCATCTGTTAGAGCTTTTTTCGCTTCAAGTGTGCGTTCATTTTCAGTGATAGCATGTTTAGCACGTTTTCTGACAGTCTCATTATCTAGGTATTGGCTATTTTCGTTAAACTCCGCCACACTTAAATCACATAATGTTTTTACATCAACATGTTTTTGTAATTGTTTTAGCGCGTCTTCACATTCACTGCGTCGTTCATTGTATTTTGAATCTGCTAACTCACGACGTTTATTCGTATTCATAATCATAATGACATACTCACCAAATACGGCTGGGACTAACTCATAGTCTAGTGTATTAGTATTTAATAAAATTGCGTGGTTTTCTTCCCCCATACCAATTGCAAATTGATCCATGATACCAGAATTTACCCCGATATAATGATTTTCAACTTTTTGGCCCAGTTTTACTAGATCAACTCTTGGAATATTTAACCCACACTCATCAGAAATGATCAATCCTGTTAATAATTCAATCGAAGCTGATGATGATAAACCTGCCCCGTTTGGAATTGTTCCATAAAATAAAATATCAAATCCATGACGAATATCATAACCAGATTGTTTTAGTAAATAAATAACTCCCTTAGGATAATTTGTCCAGGCATCCTCTTCTTTATATTCAAGTTCTGAAAGTTTGATATCTTTCACGCCAACATCCGGAAAATTCATCGAATAAAAACGAATTAACTCATCATCACGTCTTCTAACTAATCCATAAGTTCCAATCGTAATTGCTGCCGGAAATACATTTCCACCATTATAATCTGTGTGTTCACCTATTAAATTAATTCTTCCTGGAGAAAAATATTCTGAATCATTTTTTTCTTTGAATACGTCTAAAAAAGCTTGTCTTAATGTCGTTAACATCGTTTTTGCCTCCTAGTAAATATTTACTAAATTAATTATAACATTTACTGAATACGGTTGCAATAGAAAACAGAAAAAGATGATAACTTTAAGTTTTCACCTAAAATTATCATCTCTAATATTATTGATTTAAATTTTACTCTCCATAACCATGTGGATGGGTTTGATGCCACTGCCATGCACTGGATATGATGGTTTCCACATCAGTGTATTGAGGATTCCACCCTAAAATAGTTTTCGCTTTTTCGTTTGAAGCAACTAACATTGACGGATCACCCGCACGTCTTGGTGCAACTTCAGCAGGTATATCTTTTCCAGTTACTTTGATGGCTTCAGTCAGCAATTCTTTTACTGAAAAACCATTGCTGCTACCAAGATTAATAATTTGGCTTTCATCATGTGTTGATAAATAGTTTAAGGCCAAGATATGAGCATCAACTAAGTCAACAACATGTACATAATCACGAATGCATGTGCCATCTGGCGTTGGATAATCATCACCAAAAATCATTAATTTTTCCCGTTGATTTAATGCAACTTGTAAAATGATTGGGAGTAAATGAGTTTCTGGTGTATGGTCTTCACCAATTGACGCATCAAGCATCGCACCTGCCACATTGAAATAACGCAATGATACATATTTAATCCCATATGCATTATCACACCATTTCATCATTTTTTCCATCATGAGTTTACCTTCACCATATGGATTCGTTGGATTGGTTGGTGTCTCTTCAGTAATTGGTGTCACATCTGGTTCACCATAAGTCGCAGCGGTTGAAGAAAAAACAATTTCTTTTACGCCAAACTCGTTCATCACTTCAAGCAATGTTTGCATGCCATACACATTATTATTAAAGTACTTTAGTGGATTTTCAACTGATTCTCCAACAAGTGAACTGGCTGCAAAATGAACCACTTGCGAAATGTCTTCTTTCTTAAAGACTTCTGTTAAAAAGTCTTTATCACGAATATCTCCTTCATAAAATGTGGCGCATTCATCCACTGCTTCTTTATGTCCAGTCAATAAATTATCAACCACAACCACTTCTTTGCCACTATCCAATAATCGTTTCACTGCATGAGAGCCGATGTACCCTGCTCCACCTAGTACTAACACTTTTGCCATTTTCATCCTCCTGCTATTTTTTTATAACATATCAAACAATGATAATTGATTTTCATCTGGTAAGTCTTTTAACACACCATTGTCTGTCATATATTCAATCAATGTTTTAGATACTTTTCCTCGATTAGACAAATCTTCTTTAGATAAAAAGTCTTGTTCTTCACGAGCTGCCACAATTTGTTTTGCCACGTTTAATCCTAAACTTGGAACAGAACGAAATGGCGCAATCAATGTGTCACCATCAATTACAAAGTTTTCTGCATCTGATTTATACAAGTCAATCATTTGGAATTTAAAGCCACGCTCTAACATTTCGTTAGCAATCTCCAACACTGTTAATAAATTTTTCTCTTTTGTTGAAGCATCCATTCCCTTATCAGTGATTTCTTTCATACGTGCTTTGACCGCGTCTTTCCCTTGTGACATTGCCACAATATCAAAGTCATTAGCACGAACTGAGAAATACGCTGCATAATAAAAAATGGGATGATGCACTTTAAAATAGGCCACACGTAGTGCCATCAACACGTATGCTGCGGCATGGGCTTTAGGGAACATATACTTGATTTTCAAGCAAGATTCAATGTACCACTCTGGCACATTGTTTGCACGCATTTCTGCTTGCCATTCATCTGGTATCCCTTTTCCTTTACGGACGCTTTCCATAATCTTAAACGCTAAGCCATCTTCTAAACCAGCATGCATCAAGTACACCATGATATCATCACGACACCCAATCACATCAGCCAGTGTGGTGGTTCCTTGACGAATTAATTCTTCCGCATTACCTAACCAAACGTCTGTACCATGTGACAGTCCAGATATTTGTAGTAACTCGGCAAAAGTGGTTGGCTTTGTTTGTTCTAACATACCACGAACAAATTTCGTCCCAAACTCAGGAATACCTAGTGTGCCCGTTTTAGAATAAATTTGATCAGGCTCTACACCTAAAACTTGTGGTCCAGAGAAAATCTTCATGACTTCTGGATCATCAGCTGGGATGGTTTTGGGATCAATCCCTGATAAATCCTGTAACATACGAATCACAGTCGGATCATCGTGTCCCAGTATATCAAGTTTCAACACGTTATCATGAATCGAATGGAAATCAAAGTGAGTCGTACGCCATTCAGAATCTTGGTCATCAGCTGGGTATTGGATTGGGGTAAAGTCATACACATCCATATAATCAGGAATAACAATAATTCCTCCCGGATGCTGTCCAGTCGTACGTTTCACACCTGTTGACCCTTTTGCTAGGCGGTCAATCTCTGCACCACGGAAACTCAAATCATTGTCTCGCTCGTATCCTTTAACAAATCCATATGCCGTTTTATCAGCTACCGTACCGATTGTTCCGGCACGGAAAACATAATCTTCCCCAAATAACACTTTCGTATAATTATGTGCTTCTGGTTGGTATGTCCCTGAGAAGTTCAAATCAATATCGGGTACTTTATCACCGTGGAATCCTAAGAAAGTCTCAAACGGAATATCATGTCCGTCTTTTGACAGTTTAGCCCCACATTTAGGACAGTCTTTTTCTGGCAAGTCAAAGCCTGAACCGTAACTTCCATCTTCAAAAAACTCTGAATACTGACATTCAGGACACAGATAATGTGGTGGAAGTGGATTTACTTCTGTAATACCTGTCATGGTTGCGACAAAACTTGACCCAACTGATCCACGAGACCCAACTAAGTAGCCATCTTCTAAACTCTTATGAACCAGTTTTTGAGAGATTAAGTAAATAACGGAGAAACCATTCCCATTAATACTTTTTAGCTCTTTTTCAATTCGTTTCTCAACGATTTCTGGCAACTCCTCACCGTAAAGTCGATGTGCTTCATCATAACTTAATTTGGTAATCTCATCTTCTGATCCTTCAATTTTTGGTGTATATAAATCTTGTTTGACAGGCACAACATCTTCACACATATCCATAATTTTTCGTGTGTTGTCTACCACAATTTCTTTGGCTTTTTCTTCACCAAGAAAACTAAAGGCATCCAACATTTCATTCGTTGTTAAAAAGTGTACGTCCGGTAATTCATAGCGATTTAGAGGATTCGCTCCTCCCATAGAATTTATTAAAATTTTACGGTAGATTGCATCTTCTTTATTTAAGTAATGGACATTTCCTGTTGCCACCACTATCTTACCTAAATCGTCTCCAATCGAAACCAGGTTAGTCATGATGTCTTCTAAATCTTCATCATTTTTAACGAGTTCTGCTTCAATCAATGGTGCGTAAACTTGTTTTGGCATGACTTCGATATAGTCATAAAACTTGGCCCGTTTTTTTGCTTCTTCGACACCTTTTTGCATCATCGCTTCAAAAATTTCACCATTACTACATGCTGAACCCACTAACAATCCTTCACGAAATTCAGATAACTTCGAGCGTGGAATACGTGGTACACGGTAAAAATAATTGACATTTGACATAGAGATTAATTTAAATAAATTTTTCAACCCTGCCTGTGTTTGGGCAAGAATCGTCGCATGGAATGGACGTGCTCGCTTATACGCGTCTCCCTCACCAATATGTTGATTAAACTCATCATGATAATGCACGCCAAATTCTTCTTGTGCTTTTTTGACAAATATCCAACACAAATGACCTGTTGCTTCCGAGTCATAAATCGCACGGTGATGTTGTTCTAAATTGATATTGTACTTTTTAGATAAACGATTCAACCGATGTGATTTCAATTCAGGATGTAATAATCTCGATAATTCTAATGTATCAATGACCGGATTAGGAGCTTCTGGCATATCATATTTTTCATAACTAGTATTCAAAAATCCCATATCAAAACTAGCATTATGTGCCACTAAAATACTACCGCGACAAAATTCTTCAAAAAGCGTTAAGACTTCTTTTTCAGATTTTGACCCCTTTACCATATCATCTGTAATTCCCGTCAGATGAATTGTTGTTTGAGATAATGGATGACCAGGATCAATAAACTGCTCAAACGTATCAATAATATTCCCTTTATGCATTTTTACAGCAGCTAACTCGATAATCGTGTCATAAACTGCTGATAGTCCCGTTGTTTCCACGTCAAATACGACATATGTCGCATCTGTTAAACTTATGTGTTCTGGATTATATGCAATCGGCACACCATCATCCACGATGTTTGCCTCCACACCAAATAACACTTTTACTCCATGTTTTTGTCCAGCAAAATAAGCATCTGGGTAAGCTTGCGCACCACTATGGTCGGTAATTGCAATTCCTGGCATGCCCCATTTTCCTGCTTGAGCTACAATATCTGTCGCACTATTTGTCGCATCCATCGTACTCATATTCGTATGGACATGCAGCTCCACCCGTTTTTCATCTTCTGGTGCTGTATCTTTTCGTAACTCTTTTTTGACCTCTACTAAATCTTGGCAGTTCATTACTAAGTCACGCATAAACGTGTCTTCTTGAATACTTCCTCGCGCTTTTAACCAACCACCTGGCTTAATCGCTTCAAACACTGCGACATCTTTTTCGTTATTCGAAAATTTCTTTACAGCAAACGATGAAGAATAGTCTGTCATTTTTACAATTAATAGTTTTCGTCCAGAACGTAACTCACGAATTTCTTTATCAAACACATACCCTTCAATGGTGACACGTCTTTCTTCTTCAATGATGTCTTCCATTCGTGTAATCATTTCATCACTTGGTATTGTTCTTCCAAGTTGAATTGGACCATCAAGCTCCATTGTTTCTTGTTTTTTCTTTTGTTGCTGATTTTTTTCTATTGCTGCAGCCGTTTGTTTTTGTAACTCTTCTGCTTGCTCTTGTTGTCGTTGCTCAAACGCTTTTTGAATATCTGACTCTTTGGTGTCATCAATTCGCACCACAAATTTAAAATCAGGAAATCCGAAACGTCTATATAATTCACTCAAATAACCTAAATGTTTTTGACTTAAATACTTTTCTACACCTTCATTTTCAACCAACAAAATAATTTGTTGGTCTTCAATAAATGGTGGTGTCTGTAATAATGAATTTTTTACAACATTGGTCATCTCTTCGTTGTCTTTTAAAACTTGATACCAATAATCAGCTAATAAATCATCATTTATCTCTTTATCTTGGCTCGTTACGATTAAAGATGTATTAGCAATGTCTTTAAATGCCGTTTCTAAGTGCGTCGATAAAAGCTGATAATGTGACATTGGTAAAACATGATGAAACCCTAAATTAAACTCCCATAGTCGACTTTTTTTATGTACAGTGACTTTTTTCACTTCACCTGTTTCTAAAAGAGGATAGTTGGATAATTGGTCATCTAATGCTATTTGTTTTACTAATTGAGCATACAATTCTACTGGTGAAAGGCTCATATTCATCCCCACTTTCCTTTTTACATTATACATTAAAAAGGTTCTTAGTAAAAATAGACTAAGAACCTTAAAGGTATTGTTACTTATTCAAAATATTTAATGTTGCGTATAATTCATCACGACGAATTTCTAATTCATCTTGTGTTTTCTTAATTTTCACTTCAACAATCTCTTCTTCTGCTTTTTTGCCAACAGTGATTCTAAATGGGGCACCTACTAAGTCGGCATCTTTAAATTTCACTCCTGGACGTTCTTTACGATCATCTAATAATACATCTAAACCATAATTTTCAAGTTCTTTTTCGATATCTAATGCAAGATTCCATTGATGCTCATCTTTTGGATTGATTGGAATGATATGAACGTCAAATGGTGCAATTTCTGCTGGCCAGTTGATACCATCTTCATCAGATAGTTGTTCTGTAATAGCTGAAAGTAAACGACTCACACCAATACCATAAGAACCCATTTGAACTGGAATTGCTTTTCCATTTTCATCTAATACTTCGGCTTTCATTTTTTCTGAATAGAACGTACCTAGTTTAAAGATATGGCCTAACTCAATACCTCGCGTGAATTGTAATTTTCCACGTCCATCAGGAGAAATTTCGCCTTCTTTTACTAAACGTAAATCCACGTATTCTTTTGGTTCAAAGTCACGTCCTGGATTTACATTTGTAATATGATAGCCTGTTTCATTTGCCCCTACAGCTGTGTTAGACAAATCTTCAACATAAAGGTCAGCAAGTAACTCAACTGTCTCTGGTAAGCCTACAGGTCCCAACGAACCAAATTCTGCACCTAAAATTTCTCTAACATCATCATCTGTAGCAGGTGCTAAGTTAATCGCATTTAAATAATTTTTTAATTTCACTTCATTTAATTCATGATCACCACGTAATAAAATCATAACAGGTTTATCATCTGCCATATAAAGCAATGATTTAATGGTTTTTTCTTCTGGTATTGATAAAAATTCTGATAACTCAGCAATTGTTCCAATGCCTGGTGTTTCAATTTTTTTCATTTCAAGTGGTGTTTCATGTGATTTTTTAGAAGCATAGAAGCTTGTTGCCATTTCTAAGTTGGCTGCATAATCACTTTCGTTAGAGTACACAATCGTGTCTTCTCCAATTTCAGCAATCGCCATAAATTCCTTAGAATCATTGCTTCCCATTGCACCACCATCACCAATGATGACACGGTAGTTTAAACCACAACGATCAAATATTTTCTTATAAGCTTCTTCGAAATCTTTAAATCCTTCATCCAAACTTTCAACTGAAGAGTGGAAAGAGTACGCATCTTTCATGATAAATTCACGACCGCGTAATAATCCGAAACGAGGTCGTTTTTCTCCACGATATTTTGATTGAATTTGGTACAAGTAAAGTGGTAATTTTTTATAAGAATTAACATCTTTACTAATTAAATCAGTAAATGTTTCCTCATGAGTTGGTCCAAGAAGATATTCTTTGTCGCCATCTGCTGTGAATGTCATTAAAGAATCACCATATGTTTCATAACGACCACTCTCACGCCATAAGTCAGCTGGGATAACAGCTGGCAATAACATTTCATTTGCATCAATTTTTGCAAATTCTTCACGCATAATTTTTTCGATTTTTTGAATCACTTTATAAGCTAGTGGTAAATAAATATAATACCCACTTGATACCTGTCTGATATAACCACCACGAAGCAAAATTTTATGACTCATTGCTTCTGCTTCACTTGGCACTTCACGCAAGGTTGGCATAAAAAATTTCGATTGTTTCATAACTAATAAACTCCCCTAAATAAATGTATTATTGAATAAAGAAACGTTGAATATCATTCCACGTTACAGCGACCATCAACACAACTAATATAACAACCCCAGCCATTGTGATCATTACTTCTTTTTCTTGACTTAATGGTTTTCCACGCACCCCTTCAAACAGGTTTAACATTAACTTACCACCATCAAGACCTGGTAAAGGAATCAAATTCATAATACCTAAGTTGACTGATAGCATTGCTGTAAATGATAAAATAGCAATGATTCCATTTTTGGAAACTGATTCAGATAATTTAAAAATCATCACTGGACCACCTAGTTTATTAATACTAAACCCAGTAATCAAATCGCCTAAAGCTTTAAAAATAGTTAATGAGTTAGCAGCCATCTGTGTTATTCCATATTTGATTTTACCAAAGAAAGATAACGGCGTAAACTTATTACTCATTTGAATCCCAATCATTCCAACTTTTGGATTTTGTTCATTCTTTTCTGGTACGACGTCAATTGTTGATTTTTCACCAGATTCTTTTTCGACCACTAAAGATACAGTCTTATTCAGGTTAGATGAAATTTCCTTCTGAATATCTGTAAAGTCAGGTGTTTCTTTACTATTAACTTTAATTATTCTATCACCTGGTTTAATACCCGCTTTATCAGCTACACTATTTTGCATCACACCACCAATAGTATTAGAAGGATCTTGTGTGTATTTTCCACCTTGCATAAAAGCTACTAGTATAAACAACACTGCAGCTAAAATAAAGTTGTTTAATGGACCGGCAAAATTGGTCATAATGCGACGACCTAATGATGCTGATTGGAACTGAACATCACGTGGTGCAATTTGTGTCTCTATTCCATCTTCTTCAATAATGATAGCATCATGAGAGACTGGAAACACTTTTTCCTCAGATTCGTCTCCATTCTCATATCCTTTAATAAATAATTCATCCTCTAAATCAAAAGCAATTAATTCAACTGGAATACTATTTGGTAATTGAATTTTTTTTGTGGGATTAATCTTTGTTACAACACCATTTTCATCCACTACAAGTGATAAGTGCATCCCTGGAGATAATTCTCCTTCGTCTTCTCCCTCACCTGCCATACGTACATAGCCACCAATTGGTAACAAACGAATAGTATATGTCGTGCCATTATGACGATGATAAAACAGTTTAGGTCCCATACCAATGGAAAATTCACGTACTAATATGCCGCCACGTTTTGCGAAGATAAAATGACCGAACTCATGAACTAACACGATTAAACCAAATACAAAAATAAATGTTAAAAATGTTTTCATCAGAACATCCTTTCTACTATAATCAATTTTCTATATTTTAAAATAATCCTACTAAATGCATAAATGGAAAAACAAATAATAAACTATCAAATCTATCTAAAATGCCACCATGTCCTGGTAAAATATTACCTGAATCTTTTACACCGTAGTATCGTTTATATGATGACTCGACTAAGTCACCAAGTTGCCCTACTATTGAAAACAAAATCGTTAGTAATAACATCGCAAATATATTATAAGTCATCGGCCAAATCATAGTATAAACTAATGACACCACCATTGCAGATGCGATACCACCAAGAGAACCTTCAATTGTTTTATTCGGCGAAATATCTGGTGCAAGTTTTCTTTGACCATATTTTCTACCAACCATGTAAGCCCCAATATCAGTTGACCAAACAATAAACAACGCATACATTAACACATGTAATCCTGTTTCTCTTGCAGAGATAAAGTTTTGGAAACCTGTTCCGATGTATAAACTAACTAATACAGGAAAACCAACATTATCAAAAGTAAATTCGTTTTTTGAAAAAACTGGTAATACTAATAATGCCATCACGATTAAATAAAATAATGTATTTCCAGTTACTGTACGTGGTAAAAACTCATACCAAGTCGAACGAGGTAAAATAAGTAGTACCGTCCCAACAATTGCTAGTATCCCTTCAGGTGTCTTTATTTCAAGACCTTTCATTCTAAACAACTCATAAACCGCAATTCCACCTAACATGGCCATCACGATTTGTAGCGGCATTTGTCCAATAACAATTAATGGAATAAATAAAATTAATGCAACAACTGCAGTAATCACTCTTTGTCTCATTTACTTGCATCTCCTTTTGTTTTCAATCCTCCAAAACGGCGTTGACGCTTTTGAAAGGATCCTATTGCCTCTTCTAGATTCGCCAAACCAAAATCAGGCCAATAACTATCAGTAAAGAATAGTTCACTATAAGCAATTTGCCAAAGTAAAAAATTACTGATTCTCTCTTCCCCACTTGTTCGAATTAACAAATCCGGGTCTTGCATATTTTTTGGTAAACTAGCTGTCATTAAGTGATTAGAAAACATTTCCTCATCGACTTCTTCAATAGCTTTTCCTTGTTTCACTTCTTCTAACAACTCATTTACAGCAGTTAGTATCTCAGCTCGACTACCATAGTTTAACGCGAAATTAAGGACCATTCCAGTGTTATCTTTTGTCTGCTCAATTGCATTTTCGACTGCTTTTTGAGTGTGTTTTGGTAAATATTCTTTGTATCCCATAACCGTTACCTTAACATTTTCTTTAACTAGTTCAGGTACAAACACATCAAAAAAATCAACTGGTAACTTCATTAAAAAATCTACTTCACTGGACGGTCGTTTCCAGTTTTCTGTTGAAAAAGCATATAATGTTAATACTTTTACACCCAACTTACTAGCATAAGTTGTTATTTTTTTGACAGTATTCATGCCTTCTTTGTGACCAGCAATTCGCGGTAAGTGTCTAGACTGTGCCCAACGACCATTACCGTCCATAATAATCGCTATATGCTTGGGAATGTCTCCATCCTTAGAAAAAGATATAGTATTTTCTTCTTCTATTTTTTCCTTCGTTTGCTTTGTAAATAAATTAAACATAAAAAAGCCCCCTCTAAAGACTTGAGCATAAACATGCACTCATCTTATTGTAGCAAATGGGACTAGAAAAACCTATAAAAAAAAGGATAATCCTACTTTTTTTAAAAGAATTTATAAAAAAACAAGGTGTGAATTTATTCGCACCTTGTTTTTACGGGTTATACGTCTAAAATTTCTTTTTCTTTATCACTAACAATTGCTTCGATGTTTTTAGCACTAGCATCTGTTAATGATTGAACGTCTTTTTCTAATCCACGTAACTCATCTTCTGAAATTTCTTTATTTTTCTCTAATTTTTTCAATTCATCAATTGCATCACGACGAATATTACGAATAGCAATTTTAGCATTCTCGCCTTGTTTATTTACTTCTTTTGCAATTTCTTTACGACGTTCCTCTGTTAATTGAGGAATCACTAAACGAATCACTGTTCCATCATTTGTTGGTGAGATACCAATATCACTTGCTAAAAGTGCTTTTTCAATGTTTTCCATAGCAGATTTATCAAATGGTGTAATCATTAATACACGTGCTTCTGGGATAGTAATAGATGATAATTGGTTTAATGGTGTTGGTGCACCATAATAATCTACTGTAATACGGTCTAAAAGACTTGCATTTGCACGTCCTGCTCTGATTTGACCTAGCTCACGTTGCAAGCTTTCCTCAGATTTTTTCATTTTTTCTTTTGCATCATTTAAAATCACTTGACTCATAATTTATTTCCCCCTTACAGTTGTTCCGATTTGTTCACCTAAACAAACTCGTTTGATATTTCCTGGTTCATTCATATTAAAGACAACTAATGGTATATCATTATCCATACTTAAACTACTTGCAGTCGAATCCATTACTGATAAGCCTTTTGATATAACCTCCATATGAGTTAATTCTTCAAATTTTGTAGCATTCATATCTAGTTTAGGATCCGCAGAATACACACCGTCTACATTATTTTTAGCCATTAAAATAACATCTGCACCTATTTCTACTGCTCTAAGCGCTGCTGTAGTATCTGTTGTGAAATAAGGGTTACCCGTTCCACCGGCAAAAATAACTACACGACGTTTTTCTAAATGACGAATTGCACGACGTCTGATGTAAGGTTCTGCAATTTGTCTCATTTCGATAGATGTTTGAACACGAGTTGGTACACCTAAATTTTCTAGCGTGTCTTGAAGCGCTAAACCGTTCATCACAGTTGCAAGCATTCCCATATAATCTGCTTGAGAACGTTCCATTCCCATCTCAGCACCAATATTACCGCGCCAAATGTTTCCGCCACCAACAACTATTGCCACTTCTACTCCTAAGGCGTGAATTTCTTTGATTTCCTTAACCAAACCATTTACAACAGATGGGTTAATTCCAAATCCTTTTTCTCCGGCCAATGCCTCACCACTGACTTTTAGCAATACTCTGCGATATTTAGGTTCTACCATTTTTATGCCTCCGATTTTATACTTATGTTTTACTGAAAATAATTATTTACAGTAAATTTTTCAAAAAAAAGGAGCGCATATATTATACTACAATAAATGCGTTCCCCGATGATTAACTATTTACCCATTTGACTTGCAACTTCATCAGCAAAGTTTTCTTCACGTTTTTCCATACCTTCTCCAACTTCAAAACGCACGAATTCTTTCACTGTTCCACCTTTAGATGCAACAAATTTTTCAACAGTCATATCTGGATCTTTAACAAATGGTTGGTCCACTAAACAAATTTCAGCTAAGAATTTATTCATACGACCGATAACCATTTTTTCAACGATATTTTCTGGTTTACCTTCATTTAAAGCTTGCTCAGTTAATACTTTTTTCTCGTGATCTAATTCTTCTTGAGATACTTGATCTTTAGATACATAGCGAGGGTTAATTGCAGCAACATGCATAGCAACATCTTTTGCTACAACTTCATCAGTTGTTCCATCAATAACTGTTAATACAGCAATACGTCCACCCATGTGTAAGTATCCACCAAATGCAGCGTTATCGTCTTTTTCTAAGATTTCAAAACGACGGAAACTAATTTTTTCTCCAATAACTTGAGTTGCTTCAATCACGTCAGAATCAATTGTTCCTGTTTCTGTTTTGATTTTCAAAGCCTCTTCCATATCAGCTGGTTTGTTTTCAGCTACCAATTTAGCAATATTTTTAACTAAATCTTGGAATTTTTCATTTTTAGCAACGAAATCTGTTTCAGAGTTTACTTCAACAATAGCAGCTGTGTTTCCATTAACGTATACATTTGCTAAACCTTCAGCAGCAATACGGTCATTTTTCTTACCAGCTTTTGCCATTCCTTTTTCTCTTAATAAGTCGATAGCTTCTTCCATTTTTCCTTCAACTTCAACTAACGCACGTTTAGCATCCATCATACCGACACCTGTACGTTCACGTAATTCTTTTACCATAGAAGCACTAATTTTACTCATTTATTGTTTCCTCCCAAGTGTTTAATCTTTTATTCTAATGAAAAAGCTATCTAAGACAAATGACAAAACCATTGGCTACTTTGTTCACCTTTGCCAGCAGCCCTAGACAGCTTCAATTTATTTATTATTCAGCGTTACTTCCTTCAACAACTTCAACGATTTCTTCAATTGAAGGAGCTTCTTCAGACACAACTTCTTCTGTAAATACTTCTTCTACGATTTCATCTTCGCCTTGACGACCTTCGATGAATGCATCAGCCATTTTTCCAGAAATTAATTTAACTGCACGAATTGCGTCATCGTTAGATGGGATAACAACATCAATCTCATCTGGATCACAGTTAGTATCAACCATAGCTACGATTGGAATGTTTAATTTATGAGCTTCTTGAACCGCAATACGCTCTTTACGTGGGTCAACAATAAACATAACATCAGGAATTCTTGGCATATCAGCGATACCGCCTAAGAATTTTTCTAATCTTTCACGTTCTTTCATTAAACCAGCAACTTCTTTTTTAGGTAAGACTTCAAATACACCGTCTTCTTCCATAGTTGTGATTTGTTTCAAACGAGCGATACGTTTTTGGATTGTATCCCAGTTAGTTAATGTTCCACCTAACCAACGATGGTTAACATAGTATTGACCTGAACGAATAGCTTCGTCTTTGATTGCTTCTTGAGCTTGTTTTTTAGTTCCTACAAATAAAGCAATTCCGCCTTCTTCAGCGATGTTTCTCATGTAGTTATAAGCGTCATCTACTAAGCGAACTGTTTTTTGTAAGTCAATGATATAAATACCATTTCTTTCTGTGAAGATATATTTCTTCATTTTTGGGTTCCAGCGACGAGTTTGGTGACCAAAGTGTACACCAGCTTCTAGTAACTGTTTCATACTGATTACTGCCATTTTGTGTTTCCTCCAATGTGGTTTTTATTTTCCCTCTTAACAGCCTCACTTTCTTTGTGGACTTAAAGTAATTAAGCACCTCACAAAAAATCAGCTGAAAATGTGGATTTGATACTACTTTTACTGTAGCACCTTTGTCAGTATATAACAGCTAAATCAGAAAATCAAACTTTTTCCACTAATTTCCATCCTCTTTTTTCTTTTTTACTATATCCTACTTTTCTTGTATACTTAAATTACTATTTACATATGGGGAGGAAATTTATTACATGACAACTTTTTACTGTATGAGACATGGAAAAACAGAATTTAATCAAGCAGGTATCTTTCAAGGAGGCCTTGTTGACTCACCTTTACTAGATGAGGGAATTGAAACCGCTAAAAAAGCGGGTGAATATTTGAAAGATATTTCGTTTGATCGCGTGATTATTTCACCGCAAAAAAGAGCACAAGATACTGCTGAAGCATTTCTTTCAGTTCACCCTTCAACCCCTGAGAAAATCACAGAACCTAATATTCGTGAGATGGAGTTTGGTTCATGGGATGGCACACTTGAAAAAAATTATGATGGACAAACTCAATTTGAGCATCTAAAACATCGTCCTCATTTATATGACCCAAGTGAATTTGGTGGAGAAGATTTTAATACTTTATTAACTCGAACAAAAAATGTATTTAAAGACTATGCACAAAAATATCCAAATGATACTATCCTAGTTGTTTCTCATGGTTTAACACTACAAACTCTATTGAAACATCTTCAAGGAGTAGATTTAAGCCAAATTAGAGAAGGTGAATTATTAGGTAACACTAGCATCTCTATTATTGAAACTAACAATGTTGAAGATTTTTCTGTCACACGATACAATGATTTAACTCACGTTCTTTAATCTTTTTTATCTACTCAGCCACATCATTTCGTGGTAGAATAGAAAAGTTCGATTAGATTAAAGGAGAGTCAAAAATGAGTCAGCTTAGCAACACAATTGTACGATATGCAAAGAAAATAGAATGGCATTCATTTTTAATGGGTGGTTTGATGGTTATCTTTGGTTTTATTATGATCTTCCATCTAGACTCGCAAATCAAACAATATAGTATTATTATTGGTCTTATTGCCATTTTGAAAGGTTTTTTAAACTTCAATTACTACTCGACAAATACGCGATTAGAACCAAAAGAAACATGGCACATTCTTTACCTTTTTTCTGGGATAGTGAGTGTCATCATTGGATTGTTTATCATCTTTAACTTTTCAGCTACTAATAATGTACTATGTATTATCTGTGGGTTTTGGTTCATTTGGGATTATATTCCTCAAATTATTTTAACAGAATTACAATTTATCAATCACAGACAACTGCTTATCACCTTTAGAATAATTCAAGGAATCGCTATTTTATGTGGGATTATACTAATATTCCAATCATTTATTCCATTTATTAATCCCTTGATGTTTGCTATTTGTTATTATCTTCTCTCAGGAGGCGTTCTTCTTTGGGAAAATTATCAAGTCTTTAAAAAAAGAAGCTAATCTTTTACTTAGAAAAGATTGCTTCTTTTTTTTGTCCCCTATATAAGAAAACGAGTATCACGATAAATATCATTAAGATACTGTACTTACTTACATCTAGCACCTCTATTGCTTTAGTATCTATTTCTTTAAAACTATAGCTATGTAAAATATTATCCAATGATACCTTGTGTGACGTATTAGTCACTATAAGTAACACAGCCATCATAACTAATTGATGAACGATACTTCCGATATTTCCTAATCGGTACTTGGCAATCAATCTAAAATCACGAGGCAATACAGGATACTGATAAACAGCTTGATTTAATTGTTGATTATAAATTGAGGTAGTGATACTTAGTGTTAATACCCCGATATAAAATAATTGATGCGTTGACAGTAGTAAAAAACTAATAACTAAACCATAAACAATAACGTGTTGCTTGTTTTTAATTTTTTTGCCAATCATTGGAGAGATAATAATAGATGTTAAGTATAGACTATACACAATCATTAACGATGATTTACCATGGTTAATCATTTGATACAACGTGCAAAATACTAAAATAAAATTCGTTAGCATCCCCTTATATATCATTAAAGCACTCTCTAATGGCTTGAACTGACGTTGCCTTGTTATTTTCTTGTAGTAAACAAAGTAAATAACCAATAACACAAGCATAATAAGCATTAAGCTGATTAAAAAATTCGTCACACCTAGTTTCTTATCTCCTTTAATAATGAAGACCGTGAAGAATCCAACAAAAAACAATACAAGTGTTTCAATAGTTGAATAATTTGGGTATGGAATAGTCTCATCAATTGTATAATCAGGATAAGTTGATATCACACTATAAAGCAGAATTAAATTTAATCCTAAAAATAAAAACGTTTCCACCATTGAGACATCAATTAGTTTAAATAAAGCGGCTGAAAAAACTAGTGCATATCCGAGAGAATATAACTGACTACTCCCTTTAAACTCATTTAAACTACGCTCATGAAACATCACGGTGGTATAGCTTGGAAACATCAAACCTGAA
Organism: Vagococcus martis; assembly: GCF_002026305.1. NCBI lineage: Bacteria > Bacillati > Bacillota > Bacilli > Lactobacillales > Enterococcaceae > Vagococcus > Vagococcus martis. The sequence goes on from NZ_MVAB01000001.1 coordinate 397,010, forward strand.
CACATTCCTAACAGACTTCCTGCTATCCAACCAAATATAATTGACTGATTGATAAATAAGCCAAATACACAACCGATAATCCCTATGACAATTGAAACAGGTAATAATTTCTTCATTGGGAGTGTTTTTAACCTAATTAGAAAAAGAATGGTTGTCTTAAAACAATAAAAAAATAATAATGGCAACAAATAACTAAACTCTCTATTATGTTGCAAAAACACGTGCACTAAAATAAAAATTGGAAATAAATTCATCCCATTAACTAATACAAATGGAATAAATTGTAATGATTCAAACCGTTTTTTTATATTTTCCATTACATCACCTCTTCTATCCACACTTAGTTTACAATATTTTTCTTTGTATCACAAAATTCTTTATATTTTGGAAATCAATCTTTTTTCGTTATAATACATTTAAACTCAAAGGAGGAATGAATGTGTTAACTATTAAACAAATTCCAACAGGTACCATTCAAGAAAATTGCTACTTAATTTATAATGATAAATCGTTACTGGTAGTTGATCCAGGTGACGAAGCTAAAACAATAGAAGCTGAAATTGATGCTTTAGATGTTAAACCAGAAGCGATTTTAATCACTCATGCTCACTATGATCATATTGGAGCAGTTGACGAAATCAGAGATAGATATAGTATCCCTGTTTACATCAGTCCTATCGAGCAATCATGGTTGACTGATCCACAACTAAACTTATCTGGTTTAAGTCGTCATGACGATATGGCTGATGTAACTGCCAGAGAAGCTGAATTTGAATTTAAAAACTATGACAGCTATACAATTGGGGATATAACCTTTAAAGTTGTTCCGACTCCTGGACACTCACCTGGTAGTGTTAGCTTTATTTTTGATCATTTTGTTGTTTGCGGTGATGCTTTATTTAGAGGCAGTGTTGGACGAACTGACTTACCCTTTGGCGATTCTCAAACTCTTTTATCAGGAATTAAAAAAGAACTATTTACCTTACCTGATGACACAAAAGCTTATCCAGGACATGGCCCTGTTACAAGCATTGGGCGAGAAAAACGAGAAAATCCATTCTTTAACTAGATGTATATTAGTACCTATAGATACCTTACCTATCTTAGGTACTTTTTTAATGTTCAAAAAAAGATTTGGTTTTAAAAAAAGATAATGTATACTTAATTGTGATAAAAAGGAAAAAGGGGAATTAATAATGGATTTTTATAACATATTAAAAGTAATCTTTTTAGGGATTGTCGAAGGGATTACAGAATGGCTGCCTATTAGTAGTACAGGTCACCTTATTCTAGTGGATCAATTTATTAAGCTAGATGCTTCAAGTGATTTTAAAGAAATGTTTAATGTTGTCATTCAATTAGGTGCCATCCTAGCTGTTGTGGTTTTATATTTTAATAAATTAAACCCTTTTGCTAGAAATAAATCAGGTATTGAGAAAAAAGATACTTGGTCTTTATGGTTTAAAGTAGTCGTTGCGTGTATTCCAGCAGTTATTTTTGGGTTTTTATTTGATGATTTTTTAGAAGAACATTTTCATAAATTCGTTCCTGTGGCAATGATGTTAATTCTTTACGGTGTTTTGTTCATCATTGTCGAGAATCGTAACAAAACGATGAAACCAACTACAACAACTCTGAACCAACTAAGCTATAAAATAGCCTTTATTATCGGATTATTTCAAGTATTAGCACTCATTCCTGGTACATCACGTTCGGGAGCAACAATTATCGGAGCAATGATTATTGGCTGTTCACGTTATGTAGCAGCTGAATTCACTTTCTTTTTAGGTATTCCAGTTATGTTTGGTGCTAGTGGACTTAAAATGATCAAATTTATTGCAAAAGGTAATTCGTTTGGCTCAACAGAAATTATGTTATTAGCAATTGGTTCACTAGTTGCCTTTGTTGTCTCAATTTTAGCTATTAAATTCTTAATGGGTTATATCAAAAAACATGATTTCAAAGTATTTGGTTGGTACAGAATTATTCTTGGTACCATCATTCTCATTTACTGGTTGACAACATTATAATAAATAAAACCATTGAAGAAGCGATTTGTCGCTTCTTTTTTTATAATCATTCTCATTGATAACGACTATCAATCCCATCTAGATTATAACTATTCTAATCTAGATATTTTTGTGTTACACTTGATTCATAAGGAGGTAATACAAATGAGTTATCTTAAAGAAAACAAACAAATGCTTGCAACAATCGTCTGTGGCGTCCTTATGTTACTAGGTTTTATTGTAGACAAAAATAACATGAGTGTCGCTCCCATCATCTATATCATTGGTATGATTATTGGTGGATTTTCACAGACAAAAGAAGGTATTGAAGACACAATTGAGAATAAACACTTAAGTGTCGATTTATTAATGGCACTAGCAGCTATCGGTGCGTGTACGATCCAATTTTATTTTGAAGGTATTATGTTAACATTTATTTTTTCATTAAGTGGATCATTAGAAGAGTACACAACAAGTAAAAGTAAAAAAGAAATTGAAAATTTAATGGCAATCCAACCAGAAAACGCCTTTTTATTATTGGCAGATAATACAACAAAAGAAGTGCCTGTGGCTGAACTAAAAATTGGTGATAAACTTCTTGTTCCTAAAGGGGCTAGTGTCCCAATAGATGGCGAACTACTTAGTGAGTACTCATCAATTGATGAAGCTGCCATTACTGGAGAATCTATTCCTGTTGAAAAAATGTATCATGACTCACTTTTTGCCGGAACAATAAACGTTGGTAATGCTATTTCAATGATTGTAACAAAAGAAGCAAAAGATACTCTATTTAGTAAAATTATTCAATTAGTTGACGAAGCTCAAAATACACCATCTAAAACAGCGAGCTTTTTAGATCGATTTGAAAATGTTTATGTTAAAGCCATTTTAGTTATTGTGCCCTTGATGATTTTTCTTCCCTACTTCTTTTTAGGTTGGAATTGGAGTGAAAGTTTTTATCGCGGAATGGTACTACTTGTTGTTGCCTCACCTTGTGCTTTGGTTGCATCAGCAACACCAGCAACACTTGCTGCGATTTCTAACGGAGCAAAAAATGGGGTTCTTTTTAAAGGTGGCGTCTTTTTAGAATCACTCTCAGATTTAAAAGCTATTACGTTTGATAAAACTGGTACTTTGACTAAAGGGATTCCCGTTGTCACGGATGAATTTTTTATAGACTCACAATGTGACCATGCTATCTCTACTTTAGTTACAATTGAAAAAAATTCAACTCATCCTCTAGCAAATGCGATTGTCCGTTTTTATCAAGATTCATTTGTTACAATTAATGACGCTTTAGTTGTCGAAGAAATTGCGGGATCAGGTATGCAAGCAACAGAACAAGATACATTATGGAAAGTTGGAAATAGTGATTTTGTCACTGATTCTGAATTAGATGACGATACAATGGAACAAACTTTACAGCTGCAAAAAGAAGGAAAGACTGTTATTTATCTGTCAAAAAATAATCAAGTCGTTGCGTTCTTTGGTTTATTAGACGTTCCAAAACCTGAGGCAATTGACTGTGTTCGTTACTTTAATGAAGCAGGTATCACAACAACTATGTTAACAGGCGATCATCATCAAACAGCTAATGCCGTAGCAAAAATTGTTGGTGTCGATCATGTCATTGCAGATTGTTTACCAGAAGATAAAACAATCTTTATTAAAGAGCAAAAAGAAAAAGTTGGAACAAATGCTATGATTGGTGATGGTATTAACGATGCACCTGCCCTTGCTAATGCAACAATTGGTGTTGCAATGGGACAAGGAACAGACATTGCAATTGACGTTGCTGATATTGTCTTGATGCAAAATGACTTGAATAAATTGGCAATGAGCCACCAATTATCTTTAAAACTCAAAAAGATTGTCACAGAAAATATTATTTTCTCTATTTCTGTTATTGTCTTACTTATTATCTCAAATTTTTTACAAGTGATTAATTTACCTTTAGGTGTAATTGGACATGAAGGAAGTACCATTTTAGTTATATTAAATGGATTACGAATGCTTAAACCTATAACACCAAAAGAGCTCCATTCACATTCTCACACTCATACTAAAACAAAAACAGCTCACTAGAGTTTGGACAAATTGTCCAAACTTTTTTTATTGTCATTTCATAAACTTTATGATATAGTTTTAGAAACTAGATAAAGGAGTTTTTAATATTGATTGCGTCTAATGAACTAAATTTAACAGACTTTTCTCTACCTTTATGGCATGAGTTACCTGACATTGATGTTTACATGGATCAACTAGTTACGATTGTTGAGAAATATTTGCATCCTTTATCAGTAAATGGGATTCCATTTAAACCACTTACACCTTCAATGGTAAATAATTATGTTAAATTAAAATTAATTCCAAAACCAATAAAAAAAAAATATAGTAGAAAGCACATTGCAAGAATTATTGTGATCACGATTTTAAAACAAGTCTTTGATATTCCATCGATTCAAAGAAGTATTGACTTACAAATAGAAAATACAAATTCAGAAGATGCCTATAATCTTTTTTGTAAGTACCTACATGAATCATTGCATGCTTTTTCAACTCAGGGACAAACAATTGTCTTCAACAACCCTAAAACAGATATTGCCCCTATACGTTGGGCTTGTATCACCATTGTTAGTAAACTTTTTACTGAAAGTGCTCTAACTGCAACTTTAAAACAGATAAATGACAAGGAGATTAACACACAACATGACTGAAAAAATTGCATTATTAGTAGATTCCGGTATGGATACACCAACAGAAATTACTCAACTAGATGGTGTTTTTGTTGTTCCTCTAAGTGTAAATTACTCAAATGGTAGCTTTCTTGATAACATTGACATTACGGCAGACGAAATCTATGCTCGACTAGATGAAGAGATTCCCTCTACCTCTCTTCCCTCACTTGAAATCATTGAAGAGACTATTAATCAAATAAAAAAAGAAGGTTATACTCATATCTTAACAGTCACCATTTCAAGTGGATTAAGTGGGACTCACAACGCATTAAGATTACTATTAGATGATCACAATGATATTCGTACGCATATTATTGATACTAAAAGTATTGGAATTGGCGGAGGAATTCAAGCAGCTTATCTAAAAGAACTGATTGATAAGCAATACAGTTTCGATTCTCTTGTTGAAATTGGTGAACTTTTGCCTAAAAAGGGGCGTGTTTATTTTAGTATTCCAACCTTGGAATATCTAAAAAAAGGAGGAAGAATTGGATTAGTGACGTCGATTATTGGAACTGCTTTGAATTTAAACCCGGTTATTTCATGTAATAATGAAGGGATTTATTATACAGTCACTAAAGCACGTGGCAGGAAAAAAAGCTTGCAAAAAATGATTGATCAACTAGTCGAATTTGCTGGTGAAAGCAAAGACTATCGTATTGGTATTGCTTATGGAACGTGTATTGAAGAAGCTGAAACAGTCAAAAAAAACATTTTAGAGAAATTACCTTTTGCTAGCAACGTTTACTTTGATGATGTGAGCCCTGTCTTAGGCGTTCATACTGGACCAGACGTGATTGGGGTAACTATTTTAGATTTAAATTAGGAAACATTGTAATTAATTTATTGCAAACTGATTATGGTTTCTGTATAATGAGAATGTTGATTACATATGATTTATCAATGTAAACTCTATGTCGGAGGTGAAAACAAATGCCAAATATTGAATCTGCTATCAAACGTGCTCGCACTAGTCAAATTGCAAACGAGTCTAACTCTGCAAAATTAAGCAAAATGCGTACTGCTATGAAAAAATTTGAAAAAGCTGTAGAAGAAAATGCTGATAATCAACAAGAATTATTAGTTGCTGCTACACGCGAAATTGATATGGTTAGTGCAAAAGGATTAATCCATCAAAATAAAGCAAACCGTGAAAAGTCACGTTTAGCTAAAAAAATCGCTAAATAAAAAAACTTGATTGACTGAATCTTTTGATTTCCAGTCATCAAGTTTTTTATTTTTTATTTAAATTCTTTCATCAAAAATAATTCAAACAATAAATTAGCATCCATGTATCCGGACTTCATCTTATAATCATTCTCCACTAGATAATCGAAAATTGCTCCCAGTGTCTTCAACTCAAATCGTTTTGCTTCCTGTAATGATAACTTAATACGATACGGATGAATCTTTAAGACATCAATCATATTACTTTGTTGATAATGTCTATCAGCCATAATTTTCACTTGAACTAACAATCGAAATTGGCTAATTAAAATGGCATTAATTTTAATAGGCTCTTCACCTTGAAGGAGCAACTCTTTATACAATGTCAATGCGTTATCTTTTTGACCAGATAAAACGTATTTCAATAAATCAAAAATACTATGCTCTAGCGTTCTTGGTATCAACTGATGTACCATCTCTTTTGAAATCTTTTTAGAATCAGTTGCTGCTAAAAATAGTTTATCTAATTCATTCATCATCCGACTTAGATTAGCATTAGTTAAATAAATAAACTCTTCAAATGCTTCCTTACTAATCTCATAACCTTCTACTTTAATCGTATCCGCAACATATTGTTGGGCCAAACGATTATCCATGTCTGAAACATCAATCATTATCGCTTCTTTTTTTAATTTTTTCACGATTTTTTTGCGCTCATCTAATTTATCATATGGTGCTAGGAATACTAAAATTGTCGATGGTGATGGTTCATCTAGATACTCAAGTAATGTGTTTAAATCATGTTCGACATCTGTTTTCTTTTTTTCACCCGTCAAAAAATAAGGCTCTTGAATGAAAATAATTTTCCTATCACCAAAAAAAGGAATCGTTTGTGCCTCAATCATAACATTGTCTAATAAATCTTGTTTCATATCGAATGTCATCAAATTAAAAGATTGTTCTTCTTCATTCATTCCAGACGCAACTAGTTGTTTTTTAAATTGTTTCGTTAAATAGCGTTCTTTTCCAAGCAATACATAAACGGAATCAAATTTTTTCTCTTTTATTTTTGCTAGTTCAGTTTGAAAACTCACTTCTACTCACTCATCCTTTTCATCTTCTCCTACTCATTTTAACAGATTTTCATTTCACTGACCGTATTTTTAACATGTCTTTTTTTAGTGGTAGCCATTTTTGATAAATCATGCCCTGTTCATCCGTTCTAAAAATCTGAATATTTTCTTGATTAAGTGTATCGAGTGTTTCAGGTGATGGATGTCGAAATCGATTTGCTTCTCCTACTGAAATAACTGCTTCTGCAGGATTTACTGCGTTAATGAATTGTAATTGGCTGGATGTTTTACTTCCATGATGGCCTATTTTAATGCAATCTGCTGCTAACTCCCTTTCCGAATATTTAGTTAACAATGCTTGTTCTCCCTCTTTTTCCAAATCCCCCATCAGTAAAAATGTTTTTTCGTGAATACTGAGTTTTAACACCATTGAATCATTATTTTGCCCATCCCCCATGGTATCGGGAAAAAGTATCTTCATATCGATTCCTGGAAATTGTATATTGGTTGCTGATGTTACTTTGTTAATCTTTTTTATCTTAGTGCCTTCTATTTTTCGTCTGACATTTTCTTGTTCATGTGTTCCTAGCGTCACTATTAATTGCTTAATGTTTATCTCTTTAGCTAAACGATCTATGTCACCAAAATGATCTTCATGGGCATGTGTGATAAAAACACCATCTAACCTTGATACTCCCTTACTCTTAAGAAATGGAATCAAGGTATAGTCCGCTTGTCGTTTTGCGTTTCTTTTTTGTTTCCATTCTTCTTGTGGGAAAGACAAACTTCCTCCTGTATCTATCACATAATTTCCTCTATGAAAAGGCAACTGAATAAACATAGCATCACCTTGTCCAACATCAACAAAAGCAATCATTCCCATTGGATTTAAATATTTAAAACTAAAACACAGACAAGGACTAACAAATAAAAATAATACACGAGATTTAGAAAATTTAGGATGACTTTCCCAATACATTAAACAATACAATTGTGCAGTGATGATAGCTAACAATATATAAATAGGAAACGTGCCTGTAGTAATCTTAAAAATCGTTAATTTTTCACACCATTCCGCAAGTAAATGAATGCTTGAAATAATCTGTTCCAATAGGTTAATCAAAATACTTGGTAATGTCATAGAAAACAACAGTGCCAAACACAATATTGGTAACAAACATTGAAATAAAATCGGCGTGAACAGCAAACTAAACACACTAGACAATACATTAAACTCGTAAAAATAATAACTTAATAATGGTATCGAGAAAAAGGTCAAAAGTAATTGAAATAAAATGAGTTGGCTAGATTCTTTTTTGTTCTTCAAAATCGGTTGAATGAACAAAATTAAAAAGCTTAGGTAATAGCTGAGCTGTCCACCAATATTAAATAATAAAGTTGGAACAAATAAACTATGACTAAACAACGTTAGACTCCAACAATCCAACGGGCTAAGTTTCCAACAATGGCGACTATTTGCTTTTTTAATGATGTGTTGGAGGCTTGCCCGGACTACTCCAATACTATATCCAGTTAGCCCAACGAAGACACATAAAAATACGACTTCAATAATCGATACCTTTTCTCTTGTCAAACCGACTCGTAATAGAATTGATTGAATCATGGATATAAAAAATGTCACATGTAAGCCTGATAATGCGAAAAGATGCGCTAAACTAAGTTTATTCCACACTTCTCGGTTATCACCATCACTTATCCCTAGTAATAAACTAGACATATAAAAGGATGTATAAGGCCCAAATGTTTGATTGATTTTTTTTAATAACCTTGTTCGAAAAGAGGATACCATCTCAATTGGGTGTTTAATAGTTAATGATTTTTCTGATACTTTTTCCACCTCTGTCAGTTTATAGACTCCTAAAATTTGCTTATTCTTCAAATAATCTGTATAATCAAACCCATTTAAGTTTCGTCTTGTTTGATTTTTGACTCTTTCTTGGTGACTCGTTACAATCAGAGTATTTTTTACATCTAGCAAACGATCTTTTTCCTCTTTTGTTTTTAATTTGTATTGAAGTAAATATGTTCGATGATGATTTTTAGCCTTAGCTTTAACAAAATCTCCATCAACTTGTATAGCGTCTGGTAATAGTGTCCACGTTTGTTTAGTGTCACTATTTAATGTGTTTTCTCTTAAAGGTTGGGTCACAAAAAAATAACCATTTGCTAGTAAAAAAGATACTAAACAAATCGTTATTAGTCGTTTATTTTTTGAAAAAACTATCCGAAATCCTATCACTAAAAAGAACACAGCTATGCCCCATAATGGCTTTAATAAATACAATAACCATAGCATATAAAATATAACGGGATAAAAAAAATACCCCTTGATAGAAGTATTTTTCTTATTCATTGTCTGTTCCAAAAGCTAATGTGTCAAAATACTCTTGTGATAGAGTGACTTGGTGAATCGTTGCACCAGCTTGCTCAATCAGTTTAATAGCATAATCATCATTACGATAATCTTTTAAATAGTGAATCTTTTTAATGCCTGCTTGCAAAATCATTTTAGTGCATTGAAGACAAGGAAAATGTGTCACATATATTTCTGCACCATCTGTTTCAACACCAAATTTAGCACATTGTAAAATAGCATTCATTTCTGCATGAATCGTGCGCACGCAATGGCCATCAACTAAATAGCATCCTTCATCAATACAATGCACATCTCCTGTAACAGAACCATTATATCCACCTGCAATAATTCGTCTATCTCTCACAATCGTTGCCCCAACGGATAATCTAGTACATGTACTTCTTAAAGATAATAGCATACTTTGGGCCATAAAATATTGATCCCATGGAATTCTTTCTCTGCTCATTTTCTGACCTCTTTTTCTATGAATTAAGTTTATTGTAATGGATTTTACTTGATTTAACCAGTTTATTTATGTCAATCCGTCCATTCCTCCAGCATGACCTCCTACTAAGTGACTTCGTTCAATCGCTGTGGCGCCTTCCAATAAACTCGACGCATGAACAATTGCGTCAAAGCCAAATCGTTTGCGAATCACATCAATCGTCTGATCTAGTAATCGGTCATTAAGTGTTGTCGTCGCTTCTTCAAATAGATTAAGTTGAATTGCTTGATTTCCCACTAGTTTTGAATAACTAACTGCAACACTACGAACAGCTTCACCGTTATAATGAGTATCAAATAGTTGTAAACAATGCATTACTAACTCTTTTGATGAATCCGTCGCATCAATGTTGATTTGTCGTCTAAACCCTGTGCTTTCACTATATTTTGAATACCCTATGGATAAAGCCACACATTCGGTTTGAAACGACTTTGCACGTAGCCTTGTTGCGACTTGTTCTGCTACTTCTCGGATAACAATTTTTATCTCATCTATTTTGGTATAATCTTTTTTTAACATTTGACTATTGCCAATACTTTTAGATACTGGTTTATAAGTTTCATTGATATTCGCTCGATCAATCCCCCAAGCATGTGCCACTAATTGTTGCCCAATTAGTCCTAAAGGATGTTTAATATGGAAAAAATCATAATGTGCTAAATCATAAATACTATAAATACCTAGTTGATTCAATCTTTTTTCCATCGCTTTATTGATACCCCAAAAATCTGTTAGCTTTGATATACGCCACACTGTTTTAGAAACATCTTGATAACGCCATTCTGCAATCATATTTCTATTGTTTTTTGCTTCATTGTCTAAAGCTAGTTTACTGAGTAACATATTATCTCCAATTCCAATTGTACAAAATAGACCTAATTCGTGATAAATCTCTCGTTGAAATTGAACGGCGAACTCATGTGGCGTCATATTGAATAGTTTTTCAGACGCGTCTACACGAACAAACGTCTCATCAATTGAATACACTAAAATATCCTCATCAGCGACATATTCTTTAAACAATTCGTTTATCTTTATATTTTTTTCAATGTATAAATTCATTCTGGGTGGCACAATCAATAAATCTGGATGATGGGGTATTTCAAAACGTCTCGATACATTGCTAATTCCTAATTCTTTTTTTGCCCTTGGAGAAGCAGCTAATGCTAATCCTCCAGGTGAGTCGGCTCCACTCATCACTACAAGTAACGTATTTAAAGGGTCTAGCCCTCTTGCCACACATTCAACAGAGGATACTGATAGGTAAGCTTTTGAAATAATCTCCAGCTTTTCCCCCAGTCCACACCGTACGTGAGACTTTCACCTCATACGGCGTTCCATCAAAGTTTACTAACAAATATCATACAGTTATAGATTCAGCGACAATTCACAATTTTTTGCTTTTTTACGAAACTGATTGATTATCTCAAGTTGAGAGCTAGTAATCCTCATTTTTTTCAAAAGAGGTGATGCTCTTTCTCTATTTTCCTCATGAATAAGTGAGTGTAGATCTCGATGAATGATAACTAAATTCTGAAAGTTATCCTTACCACCAAGATTTCTTGGAATAATACGATGACAGTATATATCAGGTAACTCTAAGAACTCTTTTGTTATCTTACATCTACCACGTTGTGATGAATATTTAGAAACTCTATTGTCTCTAAACTCAACGCTCTCATTTGGATTATTCTTATTCATGAGTTGATTAATTATATCGATTGGAAAGGTGAGGTATTTATGTATTAGTATACGTCCTTCGGGCGTATACTTACAGATTCCCTTCTTTGGTAACGATGTATGACTATGCTTGATAAATCCCAAAGGAATCATCGGATAGCCATTAATCCACCTTAGCTGCTTTGAGCGTGCATAGTTTTTCTTAACGAAGTCACTAGGTGGTTGACCAACTTTTTTAACGTCCAATCGATTTTTGATGATAATCATTATGCGTTGATTGATTCTAGGGCAGTCTACACTAATGTGTGTTGCCTTTTTATAATATTGATGAACTCCTACAACCATAGAATTATACTTAACTAATTGCTTTTGTAATTCTTCCTTATTAGGGGTATGTTGAATTACCTTTATTTGCTTTGCTAGATTATCCGAAACTTTTTTCATAGCTTTAGAACACATGTGGGTTTCAATGACAAAAGTATTTCTTTTCCGTACTAGTTTCATAGTAAAACCGAGAAATTCAGATTTTTGTTTTTTCAGATTAACCACTTTAGATTTTTCTAAACTAATATTGAGTTTTAAGCGCTCTTTCAACCATAGTTTAGTGGCTAAAAATATCTTATCTGCATCATTACGTTTTCTGCAAAATATTTTGAAATCATCAGCATATCTCACAACATAAATTTCTTTTAACTTTGAACTACGCAGGGCTCGATATTTATTGCCTTTATTCCAATAATCCTTCTCAGTATGATAACAGTCGTAGTTATGCCTTGTAGGGTGAGTTTCCCATTGGGACGATATCCACCAATCAAGTTCATTCAGAACAATATTTGCAAGAAGAGGAGAAAGTATTCCACCTTGTGGAGTTCCTTTTTTAGGATGTTCAATCCGCCCATCTTTATGAATGATAGGTGCTTTAAGCATTGCCCTAATTACTCCTAAAAGCCATTTATCTTGGATTCCTAATGACCATAATTGCTTGATAAGTTTTGAATGATTTACATTATCAAAGAAACCTTCAATGTCAATATCCACTACAAATGTAAGCTTAGATAATTGCGCTAATTTAACAGCCTGTGCAAATGCATGATGTGCCGACCGATTAGGTCGGAATCCATAGTTTTTATCATGAAATTTAGCTTCCATAATAGGTTCTAAAACTTGCAATAGACATTGCTGAATAATCCTATCCCAGATAGTTGGAATACCTAACGGTCGAGTTTTTCCATTTGGTTTTGGAATTTCGACTCTTTTTACTGGTTTGGGTCTATATTCGGAAAATTTGGTTTGTACTATTTTAATAAAGTTAGCATTAGTTATTTCTTTTAAATCATCTATATTCTTATTATCAACGCCTGGAGAGATACTTCCAGAGTTTCCTTTAATATTTCTATACGCTAATAGAATGTTACTTGGCGAAGTCACAATTTCCATGAGATTATGAAAAATATGATTATTGCAACTATTTTGGTATAAATTATCAAAGCTATCAATCATGCCATAATATTCCATATGACGGATTGAGTGTGAGGCTGATACATTTTCCATAGCACCGCCCCCTTTCGGATATCGGTGTTTATTTTGTCATACTCGATTCTATGGATTGCATCATAACTGTTAGTAAAACTAATTGACTTGTGGCTATCCCTCCACAGTTTATTATCACTGCTTCATAGGTACTGTGCCACTACTCTCACTAGTGTAAATGAGCTTATTATACTTCGTCTCAACCGCTTCAAAGGAGGTTAGTCCTCCACGTTCACTAGATTTCAACGTTCCAATGATTCTATCCATACATTTACTTTTAGGTACTCACTCTGAACCTGTGACTTTCCAGTGCCTGTAACACTGCACGGTCATTCATATCTACGATTCTTACTAAACCGCAAGTCACACCCTGTGTCACAATTTATAATTTGTGCGGGTAAGATACATTTCTATACCCCAAGCCTATAGATTCGTACATTCGCAAGTTCGTCAGTACTTTTGCACATTCTTACCATGAGTAATTTGTGGACTCCCGACCTATAGGTTACACTATCCACTTCTGGATAGTTTTCGATTGCAAGTAAATTTGCAATTACGGTAACTCTCAGCCGACTTCACCGAGCTTTTGACAATTTTATTCTAACCAAATAGGATTGCCAATCGGAGTATTAGAGGGAGCACTTCAGGTCGTTACACCTTCATTTCACTCCTCAAATCATTAGTTCTACACAAGAAAATATTGTGTGCCTAACCTTTTCAGTTAGGAACGTTTCGCACCATAAAAACTTTTCATATCAACGCATAAAATATCATCTTTCTTCTCTTTTGTGTAATCAAAAAATTGATTATTATTATAACTCATCGGCTCTAGTCTAACCCTTGATACCATTTCACTTCAGATGCTAATTCAATGTGTCGAATTAACGATAGCTCTATTGGCAATTCATCAATATAAATTGTCGTCTCTGTATAGCCTTGTATTTTCCCAAGTAATTCATTTGAAAAACTACCATTATCACTATTTGCAATATTTGGTTGAATGCGAACAGGAACTTGTTTTAAAATCGATTCATTAATGACTGAAAGAATCTCCTCAAAATCCATCATTGATTTACCAACATGATAGGTTGAATGCTTTTCATCCATATGATGTAATTCTCTTGTATGTTCAGATAGATAAAAACCTAAATATTTTTTTATCCCTCGATCATGATAATGATGATTTAACTCAATTGGTTCATTAGCCATATCATTTCATCTCACTTTTCTATTAACTCTCATTTCTTAAAACAATTATACGAACATATGTTCTAAAAGTAAAGAGAAAAATTAGACAGTAATGGATGATTTTAATTGTTCAAAGGTTTTTTCTCCTATTCCATCTACTTCTTTTAACTCCTCAATTGATTTAAAAGAGCCTTTTTCTTCACGATAACGCAAAATATTTTCAGCTTTTTTCTCACCAACACCATTTAATGTTTTTAATTCCTCAATCGTTGCTGTATTCAAATTAACTAGAGTATTTGTTGTTTCATCTTTTGATGACGCATTTTTAGAAGGAGTCACCTCAGCTAGTTCTTCTCCTTCTTTGGGTATATAAATTACCATTTGGTCACTCACTCGTTCGGATAAATTTACTTGTCGATCATCTGCCTCAGGTAAAAATCCACCTGCCATCTCAACGACTGTCAATACACGCATTGTTGCATTGACTTTGTAAATACCGGGCTTTACAACAGCTCCTTTAATATCCACATACATCTCATCACTCATCTCTTCACTTGATGTCACAGTTGAATATGTAGTCGAACTTTGCGTTGTCTCCATCACTAAATCCGGCTTAGGTTTAAACACGTTATAAAGCAGCATGATGAAGACTATTAACCCAAAGATTCCTCCTATAACTATATAGCCCTTTTCTTTTAATTTTTCTACGATGTCCATATCTTTTCTCCTTTCACAGATAAGATACGAAAAAAACACACAACTTTTTTAAGTCGTGTGTTTTTCTAAATAGCCGATAGCATCTTGAATAGTTTTAACTGGAACAATGGTTAAACTCAACTTATTTTTCTTAGCTGATTCTTTTGCTACTTCATAATTTGTTTTCCCATCAGTTTTATTATTAGGGGCAAAAAAGATAGTTGCCCCAGCTTTTTCTGCCGCCACCACTTTTTTATCAATTCCACCAATATCGCCTACTTCGCCTTTATCATTGATGGTACCTGTTCCTGCAATATTTCGTCCTTGTTTTAAATCTTTATGACTTAACATACTATATAATTCTAAACTAAACATCAACCCTGCTGAAGGACCACTAACACCTTTTGTATTAAATTCAATCTTTTTATCTGTATCAATGGTTGTTTGATCAACAACTGTTACCCCAATGCCTGGACGGTCTAGTTTAGGTAATTTAATAATTTTACCTTTAGTACTTTCTTCTTTTCCATCTCTTTCAAACCCAATATTAACTGAGTCATCTACTGATAATTTTTGCAATGATTGAATAAATTCATCTGATTGTAAAACTGTACGATTATCTAGTTTTTGGATCAAATCTCCTACTTCAAGTTTCTTATAAAAACTTGAATAATCAGCCACAGATAATACATAAATCCCTTTATACACACGTTTATACGGTATATCAGCTAACTCAAGTGCGATTTGAATCGCTTCATTTTTCGAATTTTCCATATTATATGTTTGAATTCGGTTATATTCACTTGAATCAGAGTCACCTAAAATATCTTGCTTAGGAACCAGTTCAGAATTTTTATTAAATTGACTTAGTAAAATAGTCAGGACATTGGCATTTTGAACTTGAACGGTGGTCATCATGAATGAGCCTTTCTCTGTATCTTTTTTACCATCTACTGTGATGATATCATTTAGCTTATCAGCACTACCTGGAGACTCAATATAATAAGGGAGGGGATAAACTAAAACGACAATACCTATTAATAAAACAATAAGTTTAAGATAAAATGATTTATTTTTTAAACGCTCTTTTTTCATGACTCTAACCTTCTTATTTAAATTTTAACTGTAATCCTTCATTCACTGTTTTCGGAACAAAGTCTGACACATCCCCTTTAAATTTTGCGATTTCTTTCACCATACTTGAGCTAATATGATTATACTGCTCATCAGAAAGTAAAAAAATTGTCTCAATGTTAGAGGATAAATGTTTATTTAATACAGCGATACTTTTTTCATACTCATAATCGAGTTGATTACGAATACCACGAACTAAATAATCTGCTCCTAGCTCATTGGCTATTCTAATAGTTAAATCATTGTCGCAAACACGAACAGATACATTTGCTAACGAATGAACCTCGTCTTCTATAAACTGTTTTCTTTCTATCGCAGTAAAAAGATTTCTTTTTGTTGTATTTGTAAACACCCCTACCACTACTTCATCAAATAATTTACTGGCTTTTTGAATCGTGTTGATATGTCCCATCGTCACTGGATCAAAACTTCCAGGAAATAACGCCACTCGCTTTTTAGTCATTTCAAACCTCCTTTAATTGATAAATTCTGACTTTCGTCATACCATATTGTTGTTCTTTTTGTAAAACTAATTGGTCAATTATATCTGGTAATATAACATGTTTATCCATCTCACAAATGATTTTTGCGTGTTTTTTTAATAAATTTAATGATTGTAAATCCACCATATTTTTTTCTAACTCTTCTTTAGCATAAGGTGGGTCTAAAAATACATAGTCACACAGCATACCTTGTTCAGATAAGAAATGAAGTGCTTTGGATGCATCTAATTTTTTTACAACAAAAGAATCTGGTTGTTTTGTCATTGCTACGTTTTCTTGTATGACTTTTACAGCGGGGAAAAAAACATCAAAACAATACGCTTTGTCCATACCGCGTGAAACACTTTCTACTGCTAAATTGCCACTTCCACTATATAAATCTAAACACACACCACCATCAAAATAAGGCCCAATCATGTTGAAAATTGATCCTTTTATTTTATCAGATGTTGGTCTAGTATTATCACCTTTTAATGATTGTAATTTTCTTCCCTTAAATTCACCTGCAATCACTCGCATGATATTTCTTCCTCTCTATATAAAACTGGCGATAAAAAAAGTATTTGTCTTATGTCAGACAAATACTTTAATCATCAAATTCTGCTAAGCGAATTTCTGTTTTTTGCTCTTCAAAATCTAACGGTTCATCGTGACAATCTTGGTTTCCTAATCTATTAGTAAAATTCATATTAATATCTGGTCTAAATGATTGCTCTACACTTCTAACAAAAAACTGTTTATTTAATTTTTCAATTGTTTCTTCAACAGACTCTTCATCTACGTATAAAACCACATATTTCATTTTTTTTGATACATAATAAACATAACCAAATCGTTTTAGATTTCTTAATTGTTTTAAACTATAAACCCAAACGACTAACCCACGTCTGGGTGTTAATTCTAACTCATTTGTTAACATGACATGTCCCTCCACAACCTTTTTTAGCAAATTCAAAAAAGGGATTTCCTGCATCAACTTTTATCGTGTCAGATATTGCTTGTGCGATATCTAGACTAATATAGTCTAACACATTTTGAACATTTGTTTCATTTACTTTGAACGTTGCGACTAAATCATTCACATCTAATGAGCGTTTGGCTCGTCGTAATGCTCGTCTTGTTTCTTTAAAATCTGGTGCGTATTTGCCATAAGGTTCAATTTTTTCAAATGCCTCTTTCTTAGCTATAAATTCTTCCATTAGCTCCGACACATTTTTACTTTTAGCCATATGTTTATACGACTCTATATAATCTTGAACAGTCTGACTACTAAGTACATCTTTAGCTACTTGACTGGCTTTATCTTCTAAATCAAATAATTCATCATTATAAATCATCTCTTATCGCTACTTTCAGTGGTTAATGACGTATCTACTGTCTTTTGATTAAATAAGACTAACACTTGATTTTTATTATAGGCTATGCCAATATACTCATCTTTTGAATCTTTAATTTCACGTTGATCAAAGCGATTGACAAACCAATTGGTGACAATAAATGGGACATCTCCCATACTTTGAACAAATAAACCATGTGTATTTTTATCCACTGGTTTCCCTAATTTTAACAAACGTTCCATCTCTTCATTAACTAAAAGGAAACTATCACTTGGATTACTTGATTCAACTTTTTCTTGCCATTGTTCAAACCGAGCCTCTTTTTTTATTACTAACTTAGGATCTTTATTGAATTCTGCTAAGGCTTTTTTACTTTCAAGTACAAGTTCAGTATCAAGTTTATAAGGATTTCGATTAATTCTTTGGCGTACAATATTTAAAATAGTCAATAATTGGTCTGTGTTGGCTTGGTTAAACTTTTCCCACTCATCATCTGTCAGCTCAACAGGTGGATTGGTTGTTTTCTCACTAAACTGATAAGGAATCATATCCACTAACGTGCTTTTACTAACGTATCTCACACCTAGTAACTTACCTGTATCATAGTTAAAATGAAGCAAAGCAAACGTGCCATTGTCAAACGAAATCAATGGTCGATAGTTCATATCGTCTTCTGTTAGTTCGATTTCATATGTTTTGTCTTTATAGTCAAATTCAAAAGTAGGATAGATTGTTGTGATTTCAGAAATATCACCTAAAGTCATTTCTAAATTAAACGGGGCAACATCAACTTGCGTTCCTAAAACAAACACGCTTGATACTTTACCTTTCGTCAGTTCAACTTGATAATAATCGGTTGCATTATCTCCATAAACCAACCACTTTCTATCAATCCCGACTACCCATTCATTTTTAGGGTTTGGCATTCTTTCTTTCAGTTCTTTTTCTGACAAACCAATAATAGTTGCCATTCCAGTCGCATTTAATTGATTATGTGGTGTCGATTTTGTTTGAGGTTTAACTTCATTAACCACTAACTCATCTACAGCTTTAGGAGATTTTTGTGACAAGACGACTGGTTTCATATAAAAAAATGTTAGTACAATAAAAAATACCACTATAAATTCTCCTACACGACGCATCTTGTCACCTCCTAATCTCTACATTAAATCGTTAATTCAACTAATAAATCTCCCGCTTGAATGGCTTCTTCATCTGCAACTAACACACGCTTCACAATCCCATTACGTTTAGCATAAATGGTTGTTTCCATCTTCATCGCTTCTGTAATCATAATTGGATCACCTTTTTGCAATGAATCACCTGGTGCTACTAACACTTTTAAGACAGAGCCTGGCATTGTTGCTGCAACGTGTGCATCATTTGTTGGCTCAGCCTTTTCTTTTGCCATAATAGTTGATTTGATATTACTATCTTTAATCACAATTTCACGACGTTGACCGTTTAAATTAAAGAATAAGACACGATTTCCTTCAAGGTTAGGCTCACCGATTTCATCTAAGGTGATAATCAATGTTTTTCCTTTTTCAATACGCACTTCAACTGTTTCTCCCACACGCATTCCTTGGAAGAAAGTTGGTGTATCAAGTAATTCCACATCGCCATAAGTATTATACATTGTCATATAATCTAGAAATACTTGTGGGTACATGATATAGCTGATTACTTCTTTATCTGTCGGTTCACGGTCAATTTTTCCAGCTAGTTCTTCTTTCACTTGATCAAAATCTACTGGTTCAGCTAAACTACCAGGTCTTACTTCGATAGATGGACGGCCATTTAAAATAGTTTCTTTTAATTTCTTAGGAAATCCTCCAGTTGGTTGTCCTAAATCTCCTTGGAAGAAACTAATCACTGACTCTGGGAAATTTAATTCACTTCCTCTTTCTTCTACATCTTCTTCAGTTAAATTATTTTGAACCATAAATAGTGCCATATCCCCTACAACTTTTGAAGATGGAGTAACTTTAACAATATCACCAAACAAATAATTAACGCGTTCATACATTTTTTTAATCTCATCCCAACGCTCGCCAAGACCAACTGCTTTGGCTTGTTGTTGTAAGTTAGAATATTGTCCACCTGGCATTTCATGTTGATACACTTCTGTTTGAGGAGCATTAATACCATTACCAAATGGTGCATAGAAAGCACGAACATCTTCCCAATAATGATTGATTGTTTGAACAGACTCAATATTAATATCTAAATCACGATCGCCATTTTCTAGTGCGTAATATAAACTACTCATACTTGGTTGACTTGTTGATCCACTCATGGCACTCATTGCCACATCGACAATATCAACTCCCGCTTTAGCAGCAGCAGAATAGGTAATAATTCCATTACCAGCTGTATCATGGGTATGTAAATGAATTGGCACATCAACTGTTGCTTTCAATTCTGAAATCAAATGATACGCTGCTTGTGGTTGTAATAAACCAGCCATGTCTTTAATCGCAATAATATGAGCACCCATATTTTCTAAATCACGGGCCATTTGTTTGTAATAAGCCATATTATATTTTGGACGACTTGGATCAAGAACATCCCCAGTATAACAAATAGCTGCTTCTGCAATTTTATCAACATCTCTAACATATTGAATACTTTTTTCCATTTGAGGAAGCCAGTTTAAACTATCAAAAATACGGAAAACATCAATACCTTCTCTAGCTGCTACCGTTATAAATTCTTTAATGACATTATCAGGATAGTTTTGGTATCCAACAGCATTAGAACCTCTAAATAACATTTGGAACAAGGTATTTGGCATTAATTTACGTAATTTTTTCAGTCTAATCCATGGGTCTTCATTTAAGAAACGATATGCCACGTCAAACGTCGCACCACCCCACATTTCAAGTGAGAATAATTCTGGTACAAGCTCACTTGTTTCTTTCGCGATACGTTTTAAATCAGTTGTTCTAACGCGAGTCGCCAGTAAACTTTGATGTGCATCTCTAAAGGTTGTATCTGTTACTAAAACAGATGATTGATTTTTAACCCAATCAACAACAGCATCCGGTCCTTTAGCATCCAAAATCATTTTTGGTGTTTCAATTCGTTTTTCTGTTGTTGTTATAATTTCAGGAATTCTAGGAGAAGAATGGTATTTTTTCTCATGTTTTCCAATTCCAGGGAAGCCATTCACTGTGACTTCTCCAATATATTTCATTGTTTTATTTCCACGGTCACGCATTTTAGGGAAATTAAATAATTCGTCTGTTGTATCAATAAATGTTGTTGTTGCTTCACCGCTCACAAATAAAGGATGAGACAATACATTATAAAGAAACGGAATATTTGTTTTAACTCCACGAATTCTAAATTCTTTTAATGCACGTAACATTTTTTGGACAGTTTGCTCAAATGTAATACCATGTGTACATACTTTAACCAATAAAGAATCAAAGAATGGGGTTACCATCGCACCAGCAAACGCGTTTCCTACATCTAAACGAATACCATATCCACCTGGAGAACGGTATGTATCAATTTTACCAATATCTGGCAAGAAGTTATTCAACGGGTCTTCCGTTGTAATACGACATTGAATCGCATATCCATGAATATGAATCCCGTCTTGTTTCGGTAAGCCAATCTCTTTATGTAAATCCTTACCCATTGCGATTTGTAATTGACTAGTCACAATATCAACGTCTGTAATTAATTCTGTAATGGTATGCTCTACTTGGACACGTGGGTTCACTTCAATGAAATAGAAACTATCTTTATCAACTAAAAACTCAACTGTCCCTGCATTTATATAACCAACATGAGCCATTAATTTTACAGCTGCTTGACAGATTTCTTCACGTTTTTCTGGTGACATTGACACACTTGGTGCTACTTCTACCACTTTTTGATGGCGACGTTGCACTGAACAGTCACGTTCAAATAAGTGAATGACATTACCATGCTCGTCCCCTAAAATTTGTACTTCAATATGTTTTGGATTCACAATGTATTTTTCAACATAAATCTCATCACTACCAAATGCTGCTTTAGCCTCACTCTTAGCACGTTCATATCCATCAAGTGCTTCAGCTTTATTGTGTGCAACACGCATACCGCGTCCGCCTCCACCTAAAGCTGCTTTAATCATAATTGGGTAACCAAATTCTTCCCCAAATGCGACAACATCATCTACGCCACTTACAGGTCCATCAGTTCCTGGAATAGACGAGATTCCTGCTTCTTGAGCTGCCAGTTTGGCTTTAATTTTATCACCAAAAATATCTAAATGATGTAAGCTTGGCCCAATAAATTTGATACCTTCTTCTTCACAACGTCTTGCAAAGTGAATATTTTCCGATAAAAAGCCATATCCCGGATGGATAGCATCAGCACCACATTTTTTTGCTATGCGGATAATATCTTCAATATCTAAATAAGCATCAATTGGTTTTTTCCCTTTCCCAACTAAATAGGCTTCATCTGCCTTAAAACGGTGAATGGAACGATCATCCTCTGTTGCATAAACCGCCACTGTTTGTAAATTTAACTCTGTACACGCTCGAAATACTCTGATAGCTATTTCTCCACGGTTAGCTACTAATACTTTCTTCATATTACATCCCCCACATTTTTATTACTCATTAAACATCAATAATAACTGAGATTCACTATACTCGCCATTATCAAATTTTTTACGTTTTTCATCAGCACTAACGTTTAGTGCAAATCCTACACCAATGGATAAAGTGACTAAACTAGACCCTCCTTGACTAAGAAACGGAAATGTCACCCCTGTTAAAGGAATGATTCCCGTAATACCTCCAAGATTAACAAATACTTGTATCAACATCATACCTGCAATACCAATACACATTAATGAATTAAAATTATCAGTTGAACGAATGCCTATTGTCATAATTCGTAAAATCAAAAAAAATAGTAACATTAATAATATTAATGAAATAAGTAATCCTAACTCTTCTACAACAATTGAAAACATGAAATCTGTTTGAGCATTCGTTAAAAAGCCCTTTTTTTGAATACTCTTACCAAGACCAAGACCAAACCATCCACCATTGTTCAGTGCAAAATAAGAATTAATCATTTGATGACCATCACCAAGTGGATCAGCAAATGGATTGGTAAATGTTTTAAACCGTTTATACACATACATCATTCTCTGTGGAAACAAAGAGCTACCAAATAAAGAAATAAACTGAATCACTAGCGTCGAAACAACAACGCCACCACCAACCACCAATAGAGTATATAGATATGGTATACCACTTGCCAACACCATAACTAATGTAATTAAAATCAAGATAGCCGCCCCTCCAGTATCAGGCTGGATTAAGACTAACAAAATTAAGCTACCAATTAAAATCATTGGTTTGAATATGGCATCCTTAAAATGACCTAGTATCATATCTTGTCGCCGCGATAGAATATAAGCTAAATACCAAATAATAATGATTTTTAAAAACTCTACAGGTTGAAGACGTATCGGGCCAATTTCTAACCATCCGTCTGCACCCCCACCACTAACACCTAAACTAGTAAATTTAGTCAATACAAGTAGGGCCCCAATAGTAAGGATTGCAGTCATAATAAACTGTTTATTTTGAAATACCTTTGTTTTCATTTTATAAATAAATAAAATAGCTAATAATCCAACTATAAAAAAGCCACCTTGTTTTATCGCTTCTAAAGCCAATCCTTGAGAATTAACAGAACTTGCACTATAAACCATCAAAATACCAACTATTGATAAAACTAGATAAGGTACTAAAATGAAATAGTCCAAAAAATATGTTTTCTTTATCTTTCTATGCACCGATCAAATAACCCCCACATCCCTTTTAGCATCCAGCATCCTTTTCTTCCTGATACACCATGTTATATACTTTATTTAACTCTTTCTCTAACTCAATAATTATATCAAGACCTTCTTGCCTATCAATCAAACCAATGGATTGAGCAAATTCAACTTGTTTTGAAAAGCCAAACATTTGTGTATCAACAACTTCTTCAAAGGCTTTACATTGGGCTATGCATTGATGATTTCTTTGGTTCGTTAATAAGTGTTTAATTTTATTTGCTTCAACTGTTAGTGCACTTAAAATCGATTCTTTTGATATTTCTAGCATATTAACTGCCCTCCCTTTTATTTTCGTTCATTATACCACATTCTTTTCGCTCATATGTTTAACTTTTTAAGTATACATCAGAATTTTTGTAAAAAAAAAGGAAAGCACACTCGCTCTCCTTAAAAACTTATTTTTGAACTGCTTTATAACGATTGTTTACTTCATCCCAGTTAATAACATTGAAGAATGCTTTCACGTAGTCAGGGCGAACGTTGCTATATTTTTTGTAATAAGCATGTTCCCAAACATCAATACCTAATAAAGGAGTTTTTCCTTCTGTTAATGGAGAATCTTGATTTGGAGTTGACATGATTTCTAATTTTCCATCATTATCAACTAACCAAGCCCAACCTGAACCAAAACGACCAGTTGCTGCTGCTAAAAATTGATCTTTGAAATTATCGTAGCTACCAAAAGCACTTTCAATTGCTCCTTTAATAGCGCCAGTAGGTTCGCCACCACCATTAGGTCCCATAATTTCCCAGAAGAATGCATGATTTGCGTGTCCGCCACCATTGTTTCTAACAGCCATACGGATATCTTCAGGTACGTCATTTAAATTAGTAATCAATTCTTCAATTGATTGTTGTCCTAATTCTGGATGCTTTTCAATTGCCGCATTTAAATTAGTTACATATGTGTTGTGATGTTTGTCATGATGTAATTTCATTGTTAATTCATCAATATGTGGTTCCAACGCATCGTATGCATATGGTAAATCTGGTAAAGTATAAGTCATAATAATAATGCCCCCTAATTTTTTTGATAATTATGAACAATTTCAATATACCACTGAAACAATACAAAAAGCAAAAAATAAAACCCGGAAACCTTCAATTTCTCGTTTCTTGTATTCATCTGTCAAAAGCGTTACAATAAGTAGTGATTCAATTTATACTACAAAGGAGTTATTATGCGAACATTTGACCTAATAAAAGCGAGCTTTAAGCAACCAACTTTGCTATTGGAAGGTAGGAATAAAAAAGGATTTCACGTTTTTTTATATTTATTATTACTAGCTGTTATACTCTCGCTACCTGTTATTTATCAAGCGACAGTAATTACTAAAACAATCCAAGATGATGGAAAAAAAATCATTCAAAAACTTCCAGAATTTTCGATTGAGGATAACACGCTAGTCACAAAGGAAAAAACTGATGGGTTTATCTATCAAACGGACTCAATTATCTTTACGTTTGACCCTAATGATAAAAGAACCAAAAAAGAAATTGAAACTGACGCAACAAGTAATGTCCTTGTTGTTGGATTACTAAAAAAAGAAATCATCATGATTTTACCTCGAGTTGGAACGACAACAGATATTATGGAAGATAATGTATTGACGATCCCTTACTCAATGCCACAAGCAAATATTTTAAGTAAAAATGTCCTTGAACAACTTTTTGCAAGCAATACTAGTCGCTCAATGTGGTTTAGTATCATGTTCTTTGTTACTTGGTTTATGGTGTTCTTTAATTTATTGATGGATATTGTCATTCTTTCTTTCTTTGCCAACATCTTTACTAAATTTAGATTAATTGGGTTTAAGTACAAAGATGTATTTAAAATCGTTGTCTACTCTGCAACACTACCTAGTATTTTAACGACTCTTTTACAATTTGTATGGCCTAGTATTTCATTTGGATCAGTAGGTGTTGCACTAACCTTATTGATTTATTTCAATGCTTTACCTAAACGAATTAAAAAATAAAAAACTGTAGAACGATTAATCGTTCTACAGTTTTTTATGCATATGTAAAGCTTGGTTCATTTAATTTATCATCTATATCAACAGTTAATACATAATCAGTAAAAAACCAATCATCTGCTTGTTCTGTAAAATAAGTGATGCCGTCAATAACAGTCGTTGTACGAGCGTCTTCAGGTTCTACAAGAGAAATACCCGTTGAAAAACCAACGTGAACATTCGTGCTACCACCATACTTTCCAAAAATACGGACAAAATTACCAGATTCAAGTCCAAGTTCTTCCACAAACCATTTGTGGGCGCTATCTGTTACAATAAGTTCCATTCTATCTTCCTCCAACTATTCGGATGTCGCACTTATTGTAACACAAACATTAAAATCCTTTTAATTTCATGCTCATTTGTTATTTCATTTTTGCATCTAGGTAATCCACATCATCATTATGACCAACAACTAATAAAACATCACCTTCTAAAATTACCTGCTCAGCAGGAGGGGACACAATCAAATCGTTTTTCCCACGTCTGATGGCCACAATCGTGACATTATAATGTTTTCTAAAATTAATTTCTTGAATCGTTTTATTAAAAAATTGTTTATAATTCACCCGAATCTCAACTAAAGAGTAATCCTCAGATAATTCAATAAAATCAATCATGTTTTTTGAGGTTAATTTATGCCCCAAACGATACCCCATATCACGTTCTGGATGGACAACTAAATCTGCCCCAACTTTTTCCAATACACGACCGTGGTACTCATTTTGTGCCTTAGCCGTAATATGTGGGACACCCATTTCTTTTGCCATTAATGTTACTAAAATGCTAGCTTGGATATCTTCACCAATTGTGACAATCACATGATCAAAGTTTCTTAATCCTAATGAACGTAACGTTGCTTCATCTTGTGCATTAGCTAAAACAGTGTGCGTTGCTATATTCATGTATTCATTCACACGGTCCTCGCAATTATCAATTGCTAATACCTCTTGGTTTGACTCAACTAACTCTCGACATACACTCCCACCAAAACGTCCTAATCCAATAACTGCAAATGTCTTTCTCATGTAAATTGTCTCCTTAAAGGTTTAATTAGTTATTTTACTATTCCATGCTTAAATGCATAAATCGCTGCTTGTGTTCGGTCGTCTACATCTAATTTAGATAAGATATTCGACACATGGGTTTTCACAGTTTTTAACGTGATAAATAATTCATCAGCTATTTCTTGATTACTTTTCCCTTCAGAAATTAGTAACAAAATCTCTTTTTCACGATTAGTTAAATCTTCATGCAAATCATGTACTTTAGGCTTAGATAAGCGCTCCATCATTTTACTGGTTACTTCAGGTTCTAACACTTTTTCTCCATTATATGCTGAGCGAATGGCATTAGCGATATCTTTAGCCGATGATGTTTTTAATAAGTACCCTGCTGCTCCTGCTTCAATTGCCGGATAAACTTTTTCATCATCTATAAAACTCGTTACAATTATAACTTTAGCTTCAGGCCACTCAGATAGTATTTTTTGCGTAGATTCAATACCATCCATAACTTCCATGACCAGATCCATCAAAATAACATCCGGTCTTTTCTCTAGTGCCTGTTCATATCCCATCAATCCATTTTCAGCCTCACCAACTACTTCAATATCCGATTGAATTGATAAATAAGATGACACACCTAAACGTACCATCTCATGATCATCTACTAATAGTACTTTAATCATCATGTTCCTCCTTTAGAATCGGCACTTTTATTTCAATACTGGTACCTTGTCCTTTAAAACTGACAATACGACAAGTTCCTCCCATTCCTTGAACACGTTCTCGAATATTTTGCAATCCATAACTACCTACCTTTTCTTCTTTTACATCAAATCCCACACCATCATCAACTAATCTTAATAAAACTGTTTGATCGATTTTTTTAAGATAGACTTCCAATAAATGGGCTTTAGCATGTCGTAAAGTATTAGACAGTAACTCCTGTGTGATTCTAAACAAATTATCTTCGATTGAGCTTGGAAGGGTAACATTTTCAATTTGCCACTTTAACTCTATATTAATCTTTGTTTGTAATTCTTTCAATAACATTTCGATTCCTTGTTGAAGTGTTTTTTCTTCCAAATTAATGGGACGTAAATGAAGTAATAACGCACGCATTTCTGACTGAGACGTATTAATGATAGAAGCCACTACTTGGAGCTGTGTCTCAATAACTTCAGGCACGTCCATTTCCTCAACCATCTCATTTAAAGTAGATAACATCATTGTAGCGGCAAATAACTGTTGGCTTACTGAATCATGCAACTCTCTTGCAATGCGGTGACGCTCAGACTTTATAATATCCTCTTTTGATTCTCCATCAACGTATTTAGGGATTGAACTAAGTTCTTGTAGTTCTTTAGACATTGATAACATTTTTGAACGAACATTTTGAACATCTTGCTCTAACTCATCCACTAGACCATCTTCTTGATATTTTTTTTCTTTATTTGAAAAGATAGTATGCTCGTAGTTACCAACGCTTAAAAAATGAAGTTGTTCTTCTATTTTCCCGTAAGTATATCGATTGACTAAATACAGAATAGAAAATACTATTCCACTAACAGCAATAGCTATTACAATAATATAGACAATAATTGGAACTTTAAATAAACGCGTTGTAATTAACTCAAGCATCCATTTCCGTTGATTATTCGCGTAAAAGTATGTATACAGTGTCAAAATTAATACAATAAAAGTTAGAAGAAATGTGTAAAAAAAGATAAGCGGTCGGCTCTTTTTAGACATCATACACGAATCACCTCAAGATCTCCAAACAATGTATTAGTAATCACTTTCAATCTTCTTGTTGACTCATCGTAATCTTCACTATAAAGTTTTAACGACTCATTATTTAAATGATACACTTCTTGATCAAAATGAACCGCCCCTCGCATACTGGAATGTTCTAATAAAATACCAATTCCTGTTGGCACCAAAATACGAGTTCGACCAAATCCTTTTCGAATAATCACGACATTATCTTCTTTTGGCAATAATGTATTACCTAAGTCAATAATCGTATCACCAATCATCAAAGAAAAATTAATATCATCCCACTCATATGTATCACTACCCAAACGCTGACTACCAATCCACGAACGTTTAAATCGTTTTCCAGCACGTTTACTACGACTTGTCGTTTTAATCATTTTAATTTGTTTTTTATTCCAAGGTGCAAAATTAAAAAAACGAACTTCTGAAATCTCTCCCATCACTAGACCAAAATAAATAACCGCTAAAATTAACATCAACCATACAGCCGGGCTATTGAGTAAACTTAATACCATGATAATAATGGAAGCAACTAGTTGAAACTGATTAAATGATGTTTTGTATTTTTTATTTAATACATAAAAAAGATTTACAACCGCAAACGTCAAAAATATAATAGCGGGGACATTACCTAATAATTGATATAGAGCCCACAAAAATAGTAATAACTCAATTACAATAAATACTCTCCATGAGCTGCGCATAATTAATCGGCTCCTTTTTATTTCGTTTGATTTATTATAACGTTTCTTTTAACATACATAAAACTTCAAAAGATTGAAACTTATCTAAGACTTAAGACCTATACTCAAAATAAAAAGTTATGCAATTGCATAACTTAAGAAATTTTTTTAATTTTTACATTCATGCTACCACCAGGTGTTTCAATCGTTACAGTATCATTTAGTTTACAACCTAACAATGCTTTAGCAATTCGTGAGTCATTTGAAATTTTCCCTTCAAATGGATCAGCTTCTGCACTACCTACGATTGTATACTCCTCTTCTTCACCATCTGGTAGTTCAACAAATGTCACCGTACGGCCTAATGAAACAGTATCTTTATCTGCACTATTATTATCGATTATTTGAGCAAAACGAATCATGTTTTCTAACGTTGTGATTCGTCCCTCCACAAACGCTTGCTCATCTTTAGCTGATTCATACTCAGAGTTTTCTGATAAATCACCAAAGCTTCTAGCAATTTTTATGCGTTCGACAATTTCTTTACGCTTAACTGTTTTTAGCATCTCTAGTTCTTCTTCTAATTTTAGTTTACCTTCTAAAGTCATAGGATAGACTTTTTCCATAGTACTCTCACTTCTCCTTAACTAATCTATATCAGTTTATTTCTTATAAAGGAATAGCTTTTCTGAAATCATCAGAAAAGCTTGTCCTATTTAATATACACAACACAATACCACGTTGATCGAAAAATGTAAACTCTTTATTTTATGAAAATTTTTTATCATTAAAAATCAATTGTTTTTATCATCTATATACTCTTTTTTATTCACTAAATGTTCATCATATGTTTTAGCATAGTAGACTTTTCCCGTCGACACATCGGCTAAGAAATATAATGCATCTGTCTCTTCAGGATTTAATACAGCTTCAATTGCCTGTTGGCTTGGATTATTAAATGGTCCCGGCCCAGTTCCTTTATTAATATACAAATTATACGGTGAGTCAACTTGTGTATCTTTTTCTGATAAGTGTACTTTATGCTCATCCATTGCGTATAAAATTGAAATGTCTGATTGTATTGGCATATCAATAGCTAGTCGATTTAAGAATACTTGAGCTATCTTACGTCGATCTTCAGGTGTGACCCCTTCTTTTTCTACTAATGAAGCAAGTGTTAAGACTTCTTGTACGGTCATTTTTTTGGCTTTGATTTGATCATAATAAGGTGCTAACACTTGATTTGTCTTATCCACCATTTGAGTAATCATGTCTTTAATTGGCACATCTTTATAGTAGTAATAAGTGGCAGGATATAGATAGCCTTCTAAACGGTATCGCGTATCCTTAGCATTTTTTGCACTTTCAAGCAATTCAGGATATTTCGTTGCTAACTCATTAAAGAATTCTTCATCCTTCATCACGTCTAAGAAATCCTCTTTAGGTAACTTTGTTTCTTTGCTAAATAATTCAGCAATCTGATCTACGGAATACCCTTCAGGAATGGTAATTTTAGCATCTGCTAATGAGACTGGTTCATCTGTCCCACCCTCTTGTAAACTATCTGTGATTGCCTCAAGTGTCATACTCGGTGACATTTGATAATATCCAGCTTGAAAATCAGCTTTATTGTTCATTTTTACATAATAAGAAAACACTAAACCACTTTTGATAATTTTATTTTTTTCTAATATTTGTCCAATTTGTTTACTACTACTTCCTTGCGGGATTTCAACTTGAATTAATTTTTCATTTTTACTATCTAATGGCTTCAAGCTAGAAGTAAAGTACTGATACGCAAAAAATCCAGCAATAGACAATGTCATAATCAATACAGCAACAATAATTAATACAATTTTTTTCACCATATTATTTTCTTTCTTACGTCCTTTGTAACTTGTTTGTTGCCTTCTATTTTGTGTTCTATCTCTATTTCTTTTTTGTAATTCTTGCTCACCAGGTATATGTTTAGACTGCTCTTCTTTTTGGTTTATAGTGTCATCCGACTTCATCGAATCTAACACATAGCCCCTTAGCTCTTTACCCGTTTTATGTTCTTGTTCACGATTAAAGTCATCATTTCTATCCGTCAAAAAAAGGGCCTCCTTTTATTTAAATTTGCTCTTACCATTATACATGATTATTATAAAATTCCAAATACCTTAAACAAATTATAGAGATATTTTTACGTTTTCTTCCTCTTTATTTTTCATACTAAATAAGATACAATAAAATAAATTGTCGAAAGGAGGGTATGACAGTGGAAACATTGCCAAATTGCCCAGAATGTAACTCATCATACACTTATGAAGATGGACTAATGTATATTTGTCCAGAATGTGCCCATGAGTGGTCAACACAAGACTCAGAAACCGTCGAAACTGTTAAAACAGATGCTTTTGGTAACCCATTAGCTGATGGTGATTCTGTCACAGTCATCAAAGACTTAAAAGTAAAAGGTGCCAGTCAACCAATCAAACAAGGAACTAAAGTTAAAAACATCCGTTTAGTTGAAGGGGATCATGACATCGATTGTAAAGTTGATGGATTCGGTCCAATGAAATTAAAATCTGAATTTGTTAAAAAACTATAAAAAAAATGTAACTGGGAATCTTCCTAGTTACATTTTTTTTAAGCCACCTGTCGGACTTGAACCGACGACCCCCACCTTACCATGGTGGTGCTCTACCAACTGAGCTAAGGCGGCATATTGGAAATACAAATTATATAATACTTAGTTTATCAACGTTTGTCAATAATGGAATAACAATAGGAGCACGATTATTTTTACTATATTGTGCTCTTATCTACCATCTTATCATTTTTGTTATCACTTTTACATCTTCTTTCTATATATAGAATGAATTTTTTACTAGCTAAAAATATAGGTATTAGATAACTCAGCTATCTCTTTTGAATTATCATCATCTATATAATAATCTAATGTTGTTTGAACTTTTTGATGACCAGCAATTTCTTTTACTAAATTTGGCGATACTTTCTTTTCTCTCATTAGTAAAGTTAAATACGCTTTTCTTAAATCTCTCAATGTTGGTTCCTTAGAAATTTTCTTCTCTTTTACCAATACTTTACAAAATTTAGCCCACTCCTTTGAGTAATATTGTATTTTGTACGGAGACCCATCAGGATATGCTACAATAAGTCTTCTTGCCACTTCATCTTTATCTATCCAGCTCGGAAAACCATGATTTATTTCATAATCATTTAATAGGTACTCTAAATCATAAAACAAAGGTACTCTTCTACTTAATCCGTTTTTTGTCGACTTAAACTCATAACCTTCATTATAGATTTTGTCATTTGATAAAGACTGTTTTACAATAATATTTTTCTCTTCAAAGTTGATATTAGGATATTCCAGTCCACAAACTTCACCTCGCCTCATACCAGTTAATATACTTATGTTAAAGAAAAGTTGTAAGTGGTCTGGTAATTTATGTAATTCTCTCAAGACTATTTTTAACTCTTCTTCAGATAATATGTTCGTTTTATTTAGATTATATTTTGGTCTAACATTTAAATTCGCCATTGGATTTAATTTTATTATTTTCAAACCATTTTTAGCGAATTCAAACACTTTTTCTATCGCTACAATATATTTATATACTGTATCCGTACTCACATTTCTTCCTCTTATCTTCCTAGAAACTATCTTTTGTTTTACGTTATTACAATCAATTCCTGTAATTAATTTTACTTTTTTCTTTCCAAATTCTGGATAAGATTTCACTATTCTATCTAGTATTTCCTTCTGACTTGATAGAGTTGACATAGCTATATCTTTTGCTATAACCTGATTTTCAAACCACAAATTTGCTAATTCTGAAAATAATATATTGCTATCAGAAACTAACTCATTATTTTCAAAATCTAATTGTTCTTGTTCAAACCTTTCTTCTACTCCTTTTTTCCATTTATTATAAATAGACTTTACAACAGCTACACCACCAGAATTATTTACTGTTTTAGTTTCCGTATAAAACTTTCCACCTCTACTTTCCGCTTTTTTTCTAAATCTAAATACATATTTAGACTTAGATACTTTGCTAATACCATTAAACTTTGTTCCAATTACTAATTTTTCACTCATTACAATTCCCCCTTTTTTAATATGTCTGTATATTACCTTCCTCCTAAATCCTTCTCAACCACTTTGTTATCTGATTTATTATTTTCATATAATTAAGCTAGCAAAGTAATAGTATAATTATAAATATCTACTAAAAACATATGTCATAAGTATTTACACTTTTTCAAAAAAATGAAAAAGAGGCTGACCCAAAAGTCTTAAAATAGAAAAAAACCATGAAATCCGTTAATTAAAACGTTGATTTCATGGGATTTCTATTTTGTTAGTTGGGTGATCTTTATTTAAAAAGTGACTTTTGGGTCAGCCTCTTTTAATGATGTTCTATAATATATGATAATTTTTCTACCGTTAAAAATAATTTTTCACTTACCAATAATAATACTTTTTCCTGTAATTCATTCTCAGATAAATTCTCTAGATTGTCTTTATTTTTCTTTTTTCTAAATTGCAATATTAAGTTAGCCACCTAGGTAAAAACATCTAATTTTTTGTGTTATTCTATTAAAATCCATCCTTACCAACATGTTTTGATTTTAAGCTTTTGAATTTCTTCTAAAAATAATGTAGCTGGTTGTCTATAATTTAAGATTTTACGTGGTAAAAGATTAATTTTTTCAGTAGCCAGTTGAATGAATTGTTTTGAGTAGTTGCAGATTGGAGTTCCTTTCGGAATAAATTGTCTTAATAAACCATTATGTCTTTCATTTGTACCTCGTTCCCAAGAAGAATAAGGATGAGCAAAATAGACATCCGTTATTTGTTGGAGAGTATCATGAAGCGAGCTAAATTCACTACCATTATCAGCAGTAATTGATTGAAACATCTTGCTAAAATTAACTTGTCCGAACTCAGATTTTAATCGATTAACAGTATAACAAACAGACTCTTCTGTATGATCATCTAAAACAACAGTGATCATGTAACGCGTTTTTCTTTCAACAAGAGTAAGTATAGCATTATCATCTTTAGATTTTGAACCAATAACGCTATCTATTTCCCAATGACCAAAGTTTTTTCTATCATCAACTGTACTTGGTCGTTCATCAATCGATTTTCCTAGTTCTTTTTTATGCTTACGACTTCTTTTCTTTTTAGGTGAGAGTCTGATCTTCATCTTGAGATGATGGTTTCTAATAGGTAAAAAGCCACTATCAATATAATTATAAAGTGTCTTAGTAGAGACAGTAGGTGTATTCCAGGTCCTCATGGACTTGGTAAAACCAACAATTGCATCTGGTGACCAATTAAAATCAATAATCTGTTTACAGGCATAATTAATAAAGTCAACAGCACTGGCTAGCTTAGAATTAGCACCACAACGCTTTCTATTTTCTATATATTTAGCTTGTCCTGTCTCAGCAAAATAGAGTTGTCTAGGCTTTTTATTTTCTTTGATTTGCGTTGTTGTACCACGTTTTAGCTCATTGTTTATTGTTTGATGGTGTCGACCTAATCGTTTACCGATTGCTCTATTAGAATCACCTCTATTATGCCAAACTTCAATAAGTTGTCTTTCTTCAAAGGAAAGATGTTTATAAGTCAATTTTTGTGTGGTATTCTGAATTTGCGCCATGATAAAAATTCCTTTCGTTGTTGGGTAGATACTTCAATGATACATGAATTTTTACCATGGTGTTTTTTTATTATTTTAGGGTGGCTAACTTGATTCTACAATTAACCTATTTTTCTTTTTTAATTTTTTATAAACTTTATTATATTCTGATATATAATACTCGTATAAACTTTTATATAAAACAGGTCTACTTCTAATATCTATAGACTGCTTGGTTTGTAACTTACCTTTGCTTATCGCATTTATCGACCCATTCTTCTTAAATTTAATTTTGTTCTTACCGCCACCTCTTAATTGTATATTTTTACAATTAATTTCTTTAAATATTTTCATACCTTGATTAAGTCTATAGCTATATTGTCTGTTTAACCATTTTTTCCTATCTTCAACACCTAGTAGTCGTCTATACTTAGTAGATATTGAACATTTTAATTCTTTATCATAGACAGCATATTTCAAAACAACTAAATTAGCTTTTTCAGATTCAGCTTGAGTTATACCTAACCTTTCTACTAATAAATGAGGGTTAAACCATAAATGTTTGATAGTATTTAAATTTCCGTTATTTTCATAACATTCTATTAAAAAATTTTGAGTTAGATTAAATAAAAAAGTTTTCATATTATTCACAATAACTGATTGACTAGCTATCCTTAAAAACTCTAATATTGAATATCTATCAAGCTCTATACTGATATCTAACTCAAAATAAGATAATAATAAAGAGAACAATTTGTCTTTCTCATATTGATTACTTTCAATAATGATTACTAGACAGATACACGAATAATTAATATACCTTGTTATTTCTTTTTTATTAGGCTGTACACTAAATCGTGTTGATAGATTAAATTCTGTCAATGCGATTTTTTATTTTAGACATAGAAAAAGGGGCATTCTTATTGGTAAAATTAAGTCGACTATAACTAACATTACAAAGGAGAATACCCCTATGGATAATAATACAAGAAAACTACTCAATTTAACAGATGATTCTCTTATTTTTAATGAGGATTGGTTGTCTCGCGAAGCGAGAAACAACCGCTCAGTTAACATGATTACAGGAAGATTAGTGAATAAAGATAAGCAATGCCAGAAATGTGGATGTTATCAATCCGTTAAAAACGGAACGTATCAAACCATTAGTCAATTGCCTGAAGTTGAACGTCACCCAACTTATCTTAAACTTCACAGAGAACGTTACCTTTGTAGAAACTGTGGATCAACTTTCAGTGCTTCTACTTCTCTAGTAGATGACTATTGTCAAATTTCTAAACAGCTTAAATACCAAATTGCTTTTGACTTAAAAGAGAATCGATCACGTAAAAAAATCGCAGAATGCCACAGTGTCTCTGAAAATACTTTTAAACGTGTGTTAGTATCATTTACGAATAATCAGCAACCTAATTTTAACTTCTTGCCCACGGCTCTTTGTGTAGATGAGTTTAGCTCTACTTCTGATTGTCATGCTGGAGTGAGCTTTATTTGTGCTGATGCGGCATCTAAAAAAATAATCGATATCTTACCTGATAAAAGATTGCATAAGTTGGTTTCTTACTTTATGAAGTATTCCAGAAAATCACGTTTAAAAGTAAGATTTTTGGTCATGGACATGAATGCAAGTTACGGTCAACTATTAAAAACAGTCTTTCCAAACGCCGAAATCGTTACAGATCGATTTCATATCATTCAACATATTAACCGCTCTTTCAACACCTTAAGAATAAAAGAAATGAATCAGCTAAAACGCCACAATCAAGAGGAAGGAAAGCAGTATCGAAGATTGAAGCGTTATTGGAAACTCCTTTTAAAGGACAGTTCTGAATTAAACTATAAACGCTTTTATTATCGTCCTTTATTCAAGAGAAATATGTCATCTACCGAATTGGTAGATGAGTTACTTTCTTATAGTTCTCTATTAACAAAAGCGTATCATTTTATCCAAGAATTGAAGTATGCTTATAGAACCAACGATTATGTCTTATTTTTAGAGTTATGTTCAAAGATACCTGTTGAATTACCAAAGTATTTTAAAGATAAATTCAAGATATTTGGTAAGTTCTCCCAAGGAGTCATGAATGCCTTTAAATACTCCTATTCAAATGGTTTCTTAGAAGGCATTAATAATAAAATTAAAGTGATTAAACGTGTGGCCTATGGCTATCGAAACTTTCTACTATTCAAACGACGTATCTTTTTGATTCAAAATCAAGTTTTTCAGGTTAAATAAAAAAGCGAGAGAATTTCTTCCCTCACTTCAATTAATTCTATTTCATTTTTGAGACTTTTTCATCAATATTATTGTCCATCAACACGATTTGACATAGAATATAAAAGATATCTATCGAAGGATTATGTTCCCTCAATAGATATCTTTTATATTCTATTCAGTTATTGTCTATCTCTTAAATATACATCTTGTTATGAAAGTATTTCTTCTTGAAGTATATTGCTAGTTCATTTCCTATACAAGACTTCCCAGTTATATTTTTATGTTTAAAGATAAATAAAATTACCCATCTCTCTACAAATATTATAACAAATTTTTCTCCACTCGTCTGGTATTCTCTATCTGCTTCTCTTTGTCACAAAAAACAAGCATATTTTATCAATTTTATTTAACATTTGACAAGTTTAACATAAATCATGTTATAGCTTTCAGTTTTTCAAGTAACCTACTAATATAAAACTGTAGCTATATTTTCAAGTTCGTAATGTTTGATTTTTTTCTATGATATCCATAGTACATTATATGGAATAAGTTTCACTTAATTCTCAATTTGAAAACAACTTATATTTAAAGTTAATCCTGTTTGATTTAATAATTTTATTATCTGTGAGGAAAAAGAAAAATTACATTGGTCTTTATAAAATATGCCTAGAGATAAATCAAAATTTTGAACACCACAGGATTTTAATATATCTATATTTTCAGATAATAGTTCTATAAAATTTATTAAATAATCGTCTGAAAATTTATCTTGGTTAGAAAAAGGTGATAAAGAAGCACTACCGATAATTGACAATGTATCTTTAAATTTTCCTATTAAAATTAAATCACCCACCTCTATCTTATTTTCGAATTTTAATTCGATTAATTTTTCAGCTTTATTAGGTGAAAAATCATTACCAGAGACATGACAACAAATATCAATTTCATATGACAATTAAATTTCTCATTTCTATAAATTTATTTTTACTGCAATGTTCCAAATATCTAAAAAAGCATAGATATGACTGATGATTATCTTATTTTTTTACGAAGAAAAATATCTAAATGTTAGTATTAAAAACTAAATAACTTGATATATTTTAAGTTATTTACAATATTTAAGCTATTCTATTAAGTTAGATTAAAGTATTGCTTACTTATAACTCAGTACTTTTTTTAGAGTAGACTAGTTCCAAGATTCAGAAGAAATTTTCAATGTATCTCTTTTTTTGATTAATTTTAACATCCTTTTTTTATGTTCTTTTACTATTATAACCTCTTTTGAATTCCCTGCTAAATTAAATTTACTATATGGACTATTTACTTTCAATTTCACATCTAAATATTTATCACAATAATCAATAAATAATTTATATTCTTTACATATTTCAGCTTTTTTTCTTCTTAATTTTGTATCATAAATTTTTAATCCTATAAATGTTTTACTATACATTTTCAAATTCATTTCCTTTTTATTCTATTTTGGGAAATTTTCACGTTCAACATCTATACTTATGCATCATAATCGAAAATAAATAGGTGTTAAATCTGGTAAAATATCTTTATCATAAACTAAATTAACTATTCCTGACTTTACATCCTAATCTATTGTTGTAAAATCAACATAAATATTTTTTCAATATTTCTTCATGATTTAGAAACTGTCTTCATGAACTGACTTTGTGTTAGTATGAATCAAAAAGAGGTACCTTAAATGGCTTAACCACCTGATTTACCAGATAAATAATGGTAGAAAATTCTATTCGTCTTACTTTTATATCTGTAATTATTAAGCAGTTTTTATTAAAAAAACAGCTTCTTAAAAAGATATTTACAATGTTGTCCATAAAATATACACTCTTTTTTATACATTAATTATATCATTGATTTACCTAAAAAAATACCTATCAAGGGATGATGCCCCTTAATAGAGACTTTTCATACTAATATTTAATTATTATATACTTATTTAAGTCACTTTTTATGTATGTATTCTTTTTAGTTTTATTTCTTATCAGTTTACTTATCTATATATAACGTCCTACCAAAAATTTATATGTTTAAAGATAAATACAATTATCCAACTCTCTCTCAACTTGTTTGCTACTTTTTATCTGCTTATTTCCTTCACAAGAATTAGGAATATTTCATCTTCTATTAAAAATAGTTTTAACATTCTGTTCCTTCAGTTAATAATTGTAATTCAGATGTTAATTTTAAGTATTTTTCAAACTTCTCACTTGTTTCCTTATCTAAATTTTTCACATCACTATTTTCAGCAATTTCATGAACTGAATCAACATATATCTTAGTTAATTTTTCTAATTTCTCAAACGTATTATCATAATAATAAAAATAATTTTTTCCATCTTCTTTTTTTACTAATTTCATTTGTCAAATTAAGCTAGACAAAATATCGTTGTCTACATAACTCAAAAATACTTCCAATGGTGTTTTATAGTTTAATGATTTTCTAGGAATATTATTTCTTTTAGAAGCGATAGATTGGATAAAAGATTCCTCAACTTTGTTGAAATCCATTTGTTTAGGTAATCCATCTTTACGTAATAACCCATTAGAGTTTTCATTTAAGCCACGTTGTGATGGTGTTCCTGGATCGGCAAAATAAATATCAATATCATTTAGATTGCTGATTGATTTCCAATTAGAAAATTCTTTACCACAATCGAATGTGATTGATTTAAATAGATGGCATGGAAACTTTTTAAACCAATTATTTAAACTATTTTCGATATCTATTGCTCGTCTGCCTATTGGTTTTAACGTAATAATCACTTTCGATAGTCTTTCAACGAGTGTGATAACAGCACTTTTATGATCTTTTCCAACAATTGTGTCACCTTCAAGGTGACCAAATTCATTATTAAAGAGTTGATAGTCCTTATTACGTTGATGGATGGTTCTTTTAAAGGCTTGTTTACCTCTTTTTTCTTTATAACCATTCGCTTTCCTTTTACCTTTCATAGGTAATGCGGTCAAATCAAACAGTCCTTGCTTAAATAATCTATAAAGAGTACTGATAGAACATGAGATAGGAAACTCAGCACGACCAATAATGACATCTGGAGTCCATCCTTGAACAACCTTCTTTTGAATGTATTCTGTTTCATTATCAGATAAAGAAATAGGACGCCTGCCACAATTCTTTTTATTATTTTTGTATCTTTTATAGTAATCTAGTGCAGATAATCCCTCATCAAAAGCTTTGTAAACATTATAGATAGTCTGTTTTGCTCGTTTCAATTGTTTCGCAACGTATGTTCCTTTTTTATTTTGATGGTAATAAGCTTCTATCAAAACTAGCTCGTCTGTAGTAAGATGTGTATAGGTCATTTGTGATCACTCTCCTTGTTTTCTTTGGTTGGAAATACAATTTGAGTGTATCACAAATGATT
The DNA here is from genome assembly GCF_002026305.1 of Vagococcus martis. NCBI lineage: Bacteria > Bacillati > Bacillota > Bacilli > Lactobacillales > Enterococcaceae > Vagococcus > Vagococcus martis. Next base: position 437,600 of record NZ_MVAB01000001.1, read on the forward strand.
TTTTAGTTGTCTAGCTTAATTTTACAATCGGCGTAACATTAAATTTTCTTCTTTATTCGCTTTTATCCTATTACTTAATCCTTGTAACAAACCTAGTCTTTTCTCACCATTTTTATTAATCATCACTTTTTTCAATGATTTATCTTTATACAATTCATCCCACAACAAATCAAAGGTCGCACCGTCTTTAAACTTATCCTTTAAAATTACAGGTAACTTTTCTCTAATCATTTCTGTCGTACTAACTTCTTTTTTAACCATATCATCCATCCTTTTCTTTAAGTGTGTGGATGATACCTTCATTTTATGACTTTTTCAACTTTTCATTAGTTGTTTCTAAATCAAAACTGAATAAACAAACCACTATTCGGTCACAACATTTGTTAAACTATAAGGAATATAATCTGATAACCAAACCTTCTCATTTCCTCGATAAAAATTCATCCCATGTGATACTGCCTTTTCAGTATCAATCGCTAAAATTATCGGGGTTTCTGTTTTTCTTTTCCCTACCATTATTGCTGTATCAATATCTTCTGATAAGTGAACATATTGTCTATTCATAGGCTTAACACCTTGCATTTTTATTTGTTCCAAAGATTCTATAGATGTTCCATGATAAAGAATACTAGGTGGAGTTTCGGATAATTTTTTAATTTTTTGTGGAATAGAATGTCCATAAAATGCTCTTATTTTATTATTTATAATCTCGTGCCTTTTCTTTTCAGAATGCTCTATCATATAATCTAAATCTGCTAATCCGATAAATTCTTTCGACTTTTTCTTATTTAATGCATCCAACAACTGACTGACCGATACCCATCCTTCCTCATCTAATTCCAATTCAAATTCCCATGGGGCATGTCTCAATGCATAGGACACTTCCTTACTTAACTCATTATAGTTTATTTTTTGACCCATTTTTTCAATCACCTAATCCTTCTAATATTTTTATCAATTTCAATTATTAGTGTCACGCATCTATAACACCCACGGTAAACTAATTTCTAAATAAACTTGTATTAACGGACTAATTTTTTGATTTGTTTTTATAAAAATAACATCACTAACATCAAATATAATATTCTGTTTTTTAAGTCTAGAAACTTCATTAGTTAAATCAATGATTGTTTCATTTTCAGGAATCATTTTAATAACTTTTCCTACTACAAGATAGAAGCTAGCATATAAATGCTTCTTTCTACTATCCTCAAAAAATTCCATCACTTCATTTGCTTTTTCTGGATTAATACATAATTCTTTAAACAATTTATTTAATTCAGATGGAAATCTATTACAACAATAAACATAGTTTTGACAATAATCACATGGACATATTTTATTAACTACATCTTTTTTGTCATAAAATAACTGTGTTCGATATTCATCTATTCCTATAGTTTTTTCTCCTATTTGAATATACTTCAATTATCTTGTCTCCTTATATTATAATTGATAAGTCTCTAACGGAAACTGAACCCATGGACTTCCAAATTTAAAGGTTAAATTATAAATCGTATTATCTGTTTGTTTAATAGCCTTCTTTTCACTATTAATTAATCCATCTTCTCGTAGATAATCATCTCCAAACTCATCCCAGTTTTTATACCTTTTTTGAACATCAGGCAACAATTCTGAAAAAATCTTTAAAGACTTCTCTTTGGGCAACCCGTTAAACTCAACACCTGATACTAAAGTTGAGGCAGCTGCACTAAGTGACCATGCTGGTAATAATTTACCTTCCTTAAAACATATCAATTCTTCTGGTTGATACTTAGGTTTTATATTCTCTAAAGAATGTAATGAAATGCCTACACCTAATAAGAAACTTTGCGTAATAGACAACACATCTTCTTCATTCTCAATATCAAAACTTCCTTCTTGTTGATTCTTTAATCGTTCAATATCCGATTCATTTAATTCATCTAAGTAACCATATTTATACAGATGAACAGGTATCACATCTTCTTCTTTCAACTCTCTACTACTTTTAAAAAGACTAAACCAATCCATAAAGGCTGTCGTTCTAAATGGAGCGGCTAAAGAGGTACCAAATCTTTCTTCCTGTGATATTTCAGATAATTTATTTAAGACATCTATATTCCTATTTTTTTCCTTCTCTTGTTCTTCTTTTAATTCTTCTTTAGCTTCTTCAACGCCTTCTTGAAACGCTTCTTTTATTTCTTTTAAAAATTTAAACATTCATGACTCCTCCATTAATTCTCATTACTAATCTATAATAGGTGATTCAAAAGAAAGAGAGATTTTATTACCCGTAACAATTGATTTGATTACACTTATTTCTAGGTACTTCTTATTTTCTGTGAAGTATTTATATGTATAACTTACACCATCTTTACCATTTATTTTAGATTTTCTTATATTTAATTCATCTAAGCTTCTCATATACTCTTCCACTACTTCGTCAGGTATATCTTCGTAATAAACTATTTCCTTCAAATCATTATTATCAGCTTTTTTAGATTCTTTGAAATACTTTTTTAAAGGTTCTTTAAATTTATCATCGGGTATGTTATCTTTTATACTATCAGTTATGCTTATAATGTCGTTACTAGCTGGTTGATATTGGTTATATCCGACTACTAATAATAATAATATTATAAATATCAGTGCAATGACTTTTTTCAATGTGCAGCTCCTCTTTTGGCAATTATGTAATTTTTTATGAATAGTAGATTTCATCACTTATTTGATGGCTAATTATACCTGCTTGTCAATCATATTCTGTCAATAAATCGAACACTTTATCAAAATTACGTGGTTGTTTGTTCCCACCTACTATTTTTTTATTACCATTCTCAAATTTGATGACTAAAGACCATTCAGGCACACCAAAAATATTACTTTTATACTCTTTTTTCCAACGTAATACTCCTGAATGTTTAAATTTATCTTCATAATTTTCAATATTTTTAATTTTATATGTTTTAAATTGTTCGCTAGGTATCTTATCACTAGTCATTGGATTACCACCTTTTCTAGCATTTGGATTTTCATACTCTTTAGCTGTTCCAGTCTTCAAATCAACACATATCTCAGTTATTATGACTCCATAAGTTGACTTAGTATAACTAATTTCTTTGATTTTTTGAGATTCACTATTCCCCTTACTTTCATATATCTGAAAAAATAAAAATAAAACTATTATAAATATTATCACTTTTTTCATATTATTCTCCTACTTATTAAGTATACAAAACATCAAATGTTCTGCCACCTTTAAAATTACCCCTGAGAGTCTCTGATAACTTTTCTCTAATCAAATTCTATTGCACTAATGTCCTTTCGACTCTAGTTTATGAATGATAGCTTCATTACCAGTTATTCTCAATATTTCAACTACTTTTCTAGAATTAATTTTATCCCTTTATCATTAATTTCTTTTTCAAAACTATGAAATCTAATTCCTACATACTCACCTATTTTTTTTAGTCTCGAGTAATCATTATCCTTAATAATAAAAAGATGATAACAATCATTTTCTGTATTCCAATTTATTAAAGTAAAGTGTTTTTCTTTTAGATATTTATTAATTTTATATAACACTTCATCAGTAAAGTCATCATTCGAAATCACAACCTCTGAAAGGTTTAAATGATAGTTTTTTCGTCGAATACTTTTACTCAGACAATAAATTATGTCTTCAGCTTCCTCTTTCCAATCAATATATGCACCAAAATCAAATAACGTATCCTATCTCGTCAACCAATATGCTGTTATCAAATCTGGATGTTGAATAGTTGAAAAACCAATTTCTTCTAACCGTTCATCATACTTATAGTCAAATCGTTCAGGATGATTAACAAGTAATTTTATACTAGTAACTACGTCATCATCATTTTCTGTTAATATTCTAGTAATATCTATTAATGGTGAATAATCAGTGCTTGTTTCATTACTTATTTCATTACTTATGTTAATATCATGTATTACATTAATTTTATTAGATTTCTTGTATCTACTACGTATATATATCAGCAAAATTATAATTAACGCGACAATACTCACTTTCATATAATATATCTACCTTCCTTTTTAACTAGAGATTTACTTTGTTTTTTTATAAAATAATCCCCTAAAAAATTATATTTATTCTATTATTTCATATCCTAATATAGCAACTAAATTGAAATTTTTAATTAAATCTATAGCTATAAATCTTTATTTGTATAGCTGTCATCCATTTACTTAACATATTATCTTCTGATAAAATGATATTTATTCCCATCTACCAATCTATGAATCATACTTTTTAAAATCTTCCATATCAGTGAATCCTGATGTTATCAAAGAAACTTCGAGCCTATTATCATAATCTGTTGAAAAATGGAGTCCATTATTAGTTAATAATGCCTCACCATATACTTTGTGTTCATATACAGCACCTAAATCAGTTTCACAATTTTTATTATAGTTATACACTCCGATTCAAATAACTGATTCGTAGTAAACGAATCTAAATTAATATCATTTTCAAAAAAATTTTCTTTTTTTACTTTTTTGAAAATGAATATAAATGGTATCTATCTTGCGTTTCTTTTTTATAAATACTTACCATTGTGGAAAGTAAAATAGGTACGTCGTTTTAATTTAGTATGACTTCCTTAATTTTCTTGTACTTATTCTGTGCTTTTTTTCTTCGATACCCTGCATCAATTATATGAGAACCAACAAGAGTAGAATTATTATTTTTTTCAATTCTATAAACATAAATAATAACCTTATAAGGCATAAAAGGTGTTGAGAGTGGAGCGTGATTAAACCTAACCACCCCATTTTTCGTTCTAAAATGTCCACGTTTATAAATTTTTGTCAAACTTATTTTAAAGTTATGTTCAAACTTACTATATTTTTTTGTAAAGACAGGATATCCTATAATAATTAATCCTTCTTTATTTTTAACTGGATTACAAAATAAAATCATTAAAAAAAGTGGGAAAAGAACTATACTTAAAAATAATAATATAAATTACAAAATTAATTTCTCCTTCCCTAAAATTTAATAACAATCCCAATTATATAAAACATCAGAAAAATCCTTATTTTTTAATTTTTCATCATTAATAAAGAAATTACCCACTCCAGTATCACCCCACATAACGATATCATCATCCGAATTCAACTGAAATAGTAACGTATTGTATTCTTCTGATAACTTCGTATCATATCCTCTTGGGTCTGATTGCGTGAAGAATGGATACCCACCGATGCATGTATTTTCTATATTATTTTCAAAAATTAATTCTTCGAATTCATCTTGTTTATCTTCATCAGTAAATCTATCTTCAATGAAGTCATAATAGGACTCACCCATATATTGGGTGAACTCTTCCGTATCTAAAATAGCAATTGTTTCTGATAAATGCCCATTTAGTTTAGTTTCTTCAGAAATAATATTCAATAGTTCTTCTTCGCTATATGGTTCAAATAAAGATTGTTGTTCTGATATGCTATGATATTCTTCTGTTAAATCTTCCATATAAATTATTCTAAATCCAACTTGATTCGTTGGATTATAAAAATCCATCCCCGCTAAATCATCAAAATAATCAATATAAAAAGCTAATATTCCTTTTTGGGGAAAAGATTCTAAGGTAGGTAATTCTTCAAAATTCAACTGTGCTAGTAAAGATAATGGTTGATTATCCTCATTAGTTGGGTATGGTATAGACTTAGGTAAGTACCCATATCCTCCAATTTTACTGCTGTAAAGATTTGTTGGTTCATCTACTAAATCGAGTGAAATAAATTGACGTTTACTTTTCAAAATTTGTTTCACATCTTCTTCTGGTAAGTAATTATATAATATTTTTTCTAATTTCTTCATATTTCATTCTCCTCTTATATATAAATTGATTAGTTATCAAACCATAAACCATACATTATACATTTCTTCTAAAAATAGCTCATTTAATTGATATAATCACTTTCTGGTAGCACTGAATCTATCTTACAAAAAGGACAAAGAGCTGTATCATCATTGGTTCCCTAGACATATTCAATTATCTCGCTATATTTAAACAAACGGATACAATAAAAGCATTCACAGGGCTCTGACTCTTTTAATAAACTTTTATTATTTATAGATAATTTATGTGCTCTAGAATAGACTCCTCTCAGTCGTTCCCCCCTCCATTCTATAAAAATATATTCATTAGATTAGTGTTTCCCAGAAAAACATAAAACATTTAATCATTGATTTAACAACAATCTAACTATCTTCCTTTTTCAATTATTATTTTTATATCACTTATAAAAAGGTATTTTTTAAAATAATCTTATTCTTGGGTAGTTTCAAAATCAAATTAGCAATACTGAAATATATAAAAAACATCATAGTAAAAATTCACATATCATTGATTACTAACTCAACAATGAAAAGAATTTATACCATGATGCATCATTAAAATGTACAATTAACATATAAACTCTATATTAACAATCTAATGTTTTCATTTCGATAATACTATTATCATTTATTACATTCCTAATATGTTCAATCTCTTGTTCTGTCAAATTAGGTTTATATATTACAAACATATTTGTTTTTTTAACTGTTAAAAAATAAAAATCATTCGTTTCAAAAATAGAACCAATATCTCCCCATACATAGTAATCAAAACTACCAGTTGCAATCTCACTCATTATTCCAGAGTTAGTAAAAATACTATAACCTTTATATACCGTTCTTAAGCTCAGATTTTTTTTTATCTGACTTTTTGGAAAGGATGTATATGTATATGTATATATGAGAATGAAACCTAAGAAAAATATAGGCATCAACATAAAAAACATCCCATAGAGAGCACTTTTATTTTCATCTTTGTATGCAAAAAATAAAATTATAAAAAAACTAACAATAGAACTATTCCTGCAAATAAAACATTTTTTAATTTATTCTTCTCAGTTTTATCTACCTTAGTATAATATAATAGCAAGCCTTTAGCCATTAAATCATTAGATATTGTTGTCTCAATTAGCACTTATACCTTCTCCTTTATTATCATAATTAAAAAAATATAGTTAAATCCTGTTTTTAATTTTATAAATTTCACTGTCTCAATTTATCATTTTTTCTATCATTAACATAAAAAAACTAACACCCAAATTAAATTTCCATATCATATACCAACGACTCAAACTGTTACTAATTTTAAAAATCTCCTGAATCTTATATTTTCTGATTCATTTGATAGGCAGTTATATAGTATTTTTTCTTCCTTTATATTTCATTCTCCTAATTTATATAAAACGAATTATTATTGAACGACGTACTAAGAATCCTCCTAAAATAATCTCAAATAATTGACATATATAAAACCGTACCGTTCAATTATATCACTATTTTTAATAATATCAAACGAAAAAAGTGTTACAGAAACCTTTTATTATCAATGGTTTCAGCATGTCTCATTTTCCACAATAATACATAACAAGCTAATACTTTAATTTAAATCCTTGTATCCCATATATATCAAAGGTTACAGCATCTATCACCCCTAGTCTCTTTTTCAGCACTTATATTTTCCAGTATAAAATAAAGCGCTTAATCATTGATTTAACAACAATCTAACCTATCTTCCTTTTTCAATTATTATTTTTATATCACTTTATCATCCCTATAATAAAGGTATTTTTAAAGATTTTTTAAAGATATTTATATTTAAAAAAACACAAATAAACATTGATATAAAGGTAATAATATATAATAAAACCAAAAAAATAAGATACCCCTTTATCTACCCCTTGAAAAAGGTAAAATCGCAAGTATCTTACTATTTAATCATGTTATTTTATTTTTACCCAATACTATAAAACGTTGATTTAAAAGCATTTATCAATTTTAGTCTTATCTTCACTTTTAATAAAAACCAATTTCCACGAATATTTGTGATGGTGTCGAAGTTTCGAAGTTATTTTTTATTGACTTTGTTGATTTATCAACGTTTATCTTTTTTTGAAAAACTAATTTCTTCTTACTATTCTCACCATATTACCCAAAAACTACCCCTTTGAAAGGTATCAATCAAAGATTTCTCTCCTACTCTTCATTATTTGATAAATATTCTTTTCCCATTTTAGATGTTGATGATATAAGGCGCTCTCTACTTGGAATTTTTATCAAATTTTGTAATTCCTTTAATGCATCTTTCCCTACCCAAACATTTGATTTTTTAGAAGATTTGATAAATCCTTCTGCTACTATATACGCTTTTTCTTTTGATTCCTTACTTATCTTACCTAACTCCTTCAGAGACCAAGATACTGCTTTTTCAATAATGGGAGTGTTATCCACTTCATATTGTCTAATCATATCTAGAAAATAATCTACTTCTTTTTCAGTCAAATTTTTATGTACAGAGGTTGAGGCAATAAGTGAGAAAGCTCCTCTTTTTTCATATACTGATTCCCCATTTATCCAGCTTTCAATAAACTCTTTATAATCCTCTCTTTTCACTACTACTTCTTTACAGAACATATCACACAAATCCCATGAATGAATCATATTCATATAATATCTAATTTCTTCAATCGAATAATTTTCTGGTTCCATAATAAGAATAGCTATCATTTTACTCTCATGAAAACAGTAATACCACAACTCATCAACCAATTGCTCTTGTTTCTTATACTTCTTAGCTATTTTTCTAACATCTCCTGTAGAAACACCAATCGAATCTTTTTCAGGTATGCCCAGTTTAATGATATTTTCTTTATATTTTTGAGAAGAACAACTTCTTAATTCATCAATAATATTGTCACAATTCATTACTTATAAACCTCCTTTTCTAAATCTCTCATATATTTTTTTTGCATATTTTTTAAATTTAAAGAAAAGGTTAATTGTAGAATCAAGTTAGCCACCCTAAAATAATAAAAAAACACCATGGTAAAAATTCATGTATCATTGAAGTATCCACCCAACAACGAAAGGAATTTTTATCATGGAACAAACTCAGAATACCACACAAAAACTGACTTATAAACATCTTTCCTTTGAGGAAAGACAACTTATTGAAGTTTGGCATAATAGAGGTGATTCTAATAGAGAAATCGGTAAACGATTAGGTCGACACCATCAAACAATAAATAATGAGCTGAAACGTGGTACAACAACACAAATCAAAGAAAATAACAAACCTAGACAACTCTATTTTGCTGAAACAGGACAAGCTAAATATATAGAAAACAGAAAACGTTGTGGTGCTAAGTCTAAGCTACTCAGTGCTGTTGACTTTATTAATTATGCCTGTAAACAGATTATTGACTTTAATTGGTCACCTGATGCCATTGTTGGTTTTGTCAAGTCCTTAAGGACGTGGGATAAACCTCTTGTTTCTACTAAAACACTTTATAACTATATTGATAAAGGATTTTTACCTATTAGAAACCATCACCTCAAGATGAAGCTTAGGCTCTCATCTAAAAAGAAAAGAAGTCGTAAGCATAAAAAAGAACTAGGAAAATCAATTGATGAACGACCAAGTACAGTTAACAATAGAGAAAGCTTTGGTCATTGGGAAATAGATAGCGTTATTGGTTCAAAATCTAAAGATGATAATGCTCTACTTACTCTTGTTGAAAGAAAAACGCGTTACATGATTACTGTTGTGTTAGATGATCACACAGAAGAGTCTGTTTGTTATGCTGTTAATCGATTAAAATCTGAGCTCGGACAAGCTAGCTTTAGCAAGATGTTTCAATCAATTACTGCTGATAATGGTAGTGAATTTAGCTCGCTACATGATGCTCTCCAACAAATAACTGATGTCTATTTTGCTCATCCTTATTCTTCTTGGGAACGAGGCACAAATGAAAGACATAATGGTTTATTAAGACAATTTATTCCGAAAGGAACTCCGATTTGTCACTACTCAAAACAGTTCATTCAACTAGCTACTGAAAAGATTAATCTTTTACCACGTAAAATCTTAAATTATAGACAACCAGCAACATTATTTTTAGAAGAAATTCTAAAGCTTAAAATCAAAACATGTTGGTAAAAATGGATTTTAATAGAATAACATAGAAATTTAGATATTTTTGCCTAGGTGGCTAACTTAATATTGCAATTTAGGAAATTTAAAGAAAATAAAGAAACTAACCATATTATAGGATTTTTTATATCGATTTCTTCAACAAAAATTAATTTCGTTTTCGTACCGCACACTTCAAATTTTCCTACCCACATTCCTTCAAAAAATTTACTTTTCATATCAAAAGAATATTTTTCACCATATATTTTATCAATAATCCTAAAAGTGGTTTCACCCCCACCTTTGAAATATTCAATAAATTCAGTTGAAGTAATTTTTTTTAAGTTAGTTAAATCGCTACGCCATTCATAATTATCTAAATCTGTTACTACATTCCATATCTCTTCTATACCAATTTCAAATTCCCACTCAATTCTAGCTTTTCGTTTCATATACTATCCTCCTATAACATTTTAAATATCTTTTTAAATCCAAAAATTTCCAAAAAACTAATAAAAATTCCTAAAACATAAATTATATAAACCTTGATAAATTTTTTTCCAAAATAATGTCTAATACTTAGTCCTTTTTAGCTAAAACATTAGTGAAAATAATTGTCAAAATCAAACTAATAAAAATTATACTCGTAATAATAGTATTAATATCTGGAAAAATAAAACCAACTAATTCTAAAGCTGCGATAGTCAAACAAAATGAACCTATAATTTTTGACATAATTGGTATATTGACTTTTGATTTTTCTTTAGTAGAACTCATATTAAAACCAGCTATCAAAAAAAGCCATTTTCCCCTAAATATTTGGATACCAATAGTTAAGAAAATTAAAATTACAAATATATTTACAATGCTATCCATAAAATATACACCCCTTTTTTATACAATAATTATATCATTGACTTCATTTAAGTATTGTTTATTTCTTTCTAATATATTTTTATCCATGGTCTCCTTTGGATAACTTTTACTAATTATTTACCGATACAGTATTTCCTCTTAATCTTTATGTTTAAAAATAATTACAATTGTCTATTTCTTAAGTAATAGGTTTTATAAAACAAAAATAAACACACTTGATATTCACTTAAAATCATTTTACTTACTATTTTAAAAATTAAAATATAAATTTATTACTTGTAAACTTTTTCTATGATCCTTTCAATTTTTCTATCCATATGAGGTAAGTTTTGCACCGGAACTAATATTGTTTTTCCCCATCTTCTTTTCATTTGAAATATATCTTCGATTCCAAATAAAATATATGTTTGATGTTGTTCAGGGCATCTTTTAGACGCCATAGTCCTAGTAGCTATATCAAGAAGTACTATTTTTTTCTTATTTAAAGGAACGGTTGATTCTTTTTCAGTTTCATATCCTATCTCTATGACATAATTTTTTCTATTAACAATATCAAACGAATTCAATTTTTGTACAATCAATTCAGTCTGATACATCCATCTTTCTTTTTTCCATCACTTCCAATATATTTCCACTTATAATTTAAGTCTGGTAATTGAAACATTGATTTAAAGCACATTCCTTCTCCTTTTTTAGTTTAACTATCTATTATATAATTTCGTGTCATATTCAATTGATAATAGAAATTCTTTATTATCAATTATCTCAATATATATATCATTTTCCATACTATTACATAACAAGCTTGTACGCCAACAGAATCTCCTTATAATACTTTACTAGCTTCTTAGAATATATTTATAGATATCTTTTTACAGAACCCTTATAGCTTAAATAACTATCCCCATAAATTTCTTCACACCATCGTTCCTCAGATAAAATAATCCAATGTGCTGATAATTGAAATACCAAGAGCACTAAAAAATATACCCAAGAATCTAATAATAAGCTACATCCTAAGAAATAAACAAAATACCCAACATACATTGGATTTCTTGAATATTTATAAACCCCTTTGACTCTTAAGACACTATTAGATTTGTCCGAAAAGTGAATAATCGTGATTAAGACTAAAGCTATCCCCAGAATATACACTACCCATCCAAGATAACTATGAATGTTTATTTGATATAATAATGGCATGAAAACAAGTAAGACATTAGTAATCTGATACATAATATAAAAATATTTTTCTTTGTCCCTTAGTGGAGCAAAATAGTTAGCTTCTTTTACAGCTGAGTAACTTAACTTAGGCATTATCCAAAATCGAATAATTAATAATGGAAATATTAGTATTATCCCCATAGAATAACTCCTCCTGTCTTTATTTTAATCTATAATCTCCCCACCACTTCGGTAATAACTCCTGTAACGTCACTACTTCTCTAGTATTAAAATCAACCAAAACTTCAGTATTTTTATTGCTTGGTGAAAATTGCATAAGAGTTTCACGACAAATCCCACACGGTATGCCACCATTTTGATGGGAAGGTGGAACATCTCGGAAAGCAATTAATCTTTTAACCTGAGTTTCTCCACATTCTTGATACATATTAATCAAAGCCATTCTTTCAGCACATAAATTTATCGTACCACCTGTCCCCTCGATACAGTACCCAGTAAAAATATTTCCACTGATACTTTCTAAAGCACATACCACATGATTCGTATAAATAAAGCTGTTTACTTCTGTGGGGTGATAATGTTCTTTCGCTTTTAAATACAATGTTTCCCAAATATCCATTTCTTCTAACCTCCCTAGTTAATATTATTTCATTTGTCAAATTAAGCTAGACAAAATATCGTTGTCTACATAACTCAAAAATACTTCCAATGGTGTTTTATAGTTTAATGATTTTCTAGGAATATTATTTCTTTTAGAAGCGATAGATTGGATAAAAGATTCCTCAACTTTGTTGAAATCCATTTGTTTAGGTAATCCATCTTTACGTAATAACCCATTAGAGTTTTCATTTAAGCCACGTTGTGATGGTGTTCCTGGATCGGCAAAATAAATATCAATATCATTTAGATTGCTGATTGATTTCCAATTAGAAAATTCTTTACCACAATCGAATGTGATTGATTTAAATAGATGGCATGGAAACTTTTTAAACCAATTATTTAAACTATTTTCGATATCTATTGCTCGTCTGCCTATTGGTTTTAACGTAATAATCACTTTCGATAGTCTTTCAACGAGTGTGATAACAGCACTTTTATGATCTTTTCCAACAATTGTGTCACCTTCAAGGTGACCAAATTCATTATTAAAGAGTTGATAGTCCTTATTACGTTGATGGATGGTTCTTTTAAAGGCTTGTTTACCTCTTTTTTCTTTATAACCATTCGCTTTCCTTTTACCTTTCATAGGTAATGCGGTCAAATCAAACAGTCCTTGCTTAAATAATCTATAAAGAGTACTGATAGAACATGAGATAGGAAACTCAGCACGACCAATAATGACATCTGGAGTCCATCCTTGAACAACCTTCTTTTGAATGTATTCTGTTTCATTATCAGATAAAGAAATAGGACGCCTGCCACAATTCTTTTTATTATTTTTGTATCTTTTATAGTAATCTAGTGCAGATAATCCCTCATCAAAAGCTTTGTAAACATTATAGATAGTCTGTTTTGCTCGTTTCAATTGTTTCGCAACGTATGTTCCTTTTTTATTTTGATGGTAATAAGCTTCTATCAAAACTAGCTCGTCTGTAGTAAGATGTGTATAGGTCATTTGTGATCACTCTCCTTGTTTTCTTTGGTTGGAAATACAATTTGAGTGTATCACAAATGATTTTTTAGTTGTCTAGCTTAATTTTACAATCGGCGTTATAAAAATAAATTACTTCACGTTGCTATCTATCATCTCTTTAAAAGTATTTTCTAACTGATTAATGGCGGAGAAAAACTCATGAAGTCTGATGTCATTCTTATCCTCATTTGAAACACTTACATCACTATTTCCCATATTTCGTGAACTGAATCTACATATATCTTAGTTAATTTTTCTAACTTCTCAAACGTATTATCATAATAATAAAAATAATTTTTTCCATCTGCTTTTTTTACCATCATAATATTATCTTCTTTATTTGCTTTTATCCGATTACTTAATCCTTGTAACAACCCTAGTCTCTTCACACCTTCTTCATTAACCATCACTTTTTTCAATGACTTATCTTTATACAATTCATTCCACAACTCATCAAATGTTGCACCATCTTCAAACTTGCTCTTCAAAATTACAGGTAACTTTTCTCTAATCAATTCTGTTGCACTAACTTCTTTGTTAACCATATCATTCACTCCTTTTTAAGTGTGTGAATGATAGCTTCTTTTTATTTTATATTCAAGCAATTTTTATACCTAACATATAATGGGTTTTATACTATCAAATTTCAATAATATGAATTTAAATTTTAAAAAGTAAGAAAAACGTCGTCGATTAACTACTCACTTAATTAGGTTAATAAGAAAATAAAAATAAGAATCTATCAAATTTATACTCTTATCTAAATTATTATCCATAACTTTCCAATATAAGATTTACATGATTACTTTCTCCCCAAAATATTTTGTAATCATTAACATTACTACCTTTACTTACATAGATTTTCGATAATTCACTACACTCATTTTGATACTCTCGTTTATATTTATTAATATAAACTATAGTTTTTTCATATATATCACTATCAACCAAAAGCTTATACTCTTCTTCGTTTACGCCAATAAGATGTAAAAAATTATTGAAATCAAAGATATTTCTAATTTTTTCGTATTGAATAAATCTATTTAATTCACTCAAATCGCTTTGTTTATAAATCCAGTTATTTCCCATCACATCACAAGATATAAAAGCTCTAACATTTTCTATATAATTATCATATGTATCAAACCTCTTTACCTCACCCTTTAAACTATTATAATCAGGAGTGAAATTTAGAAGGATTTCTATAAATTTTTTATCTATTTTTGAAATTTCATTACTATCATTTGGAATATTAATTGAATAATTAGCAGGTATTTTATATCCTTCGTCTCTACCTTTAGTGCTTAAAAAAACTTTTTTAAACATGTTCCACATTTAAGAAAACCAACTTTCTCTTACTTATTACTCCAATTTTATTATCTTATTACTAATATCTTTCTAGCGGAAACTGAACCCATGGACTTCCAAATTTAAAGGTTAAATTATAAATCGTATTATCTGTTTGTTTAATAGCCTTCTTTTCACTATTAATTAATCCATCTTCTTGAAGATAATCATCTCCAAAATCATCCCAATTTTTATATATTTTTTGAACATGAGGCAACAATTCTGAAAAAATCTTTAAAGACTTCTCTTTGGGCAACCCGTTAAACTCAACACCTGATACTAAAGTTGAGGCAGCTGCACTAAGTGACCATGCTGGTAATAATTTACCTTCCTTAAAACATATCAATTCTTCTGGTTGATACTTAGGTTTTATATTCTCTAAAGAATGTAATGAAATGCCTACACCTAATAAGAAACTTTGCGTAATAGACAACACATCTTCTTCATTCTCAATATCAAAACTTCCTTCTTGTTGATTCTTTAATCGTTCAATATCCGATTCATTTAATTCATTTAAGTAACCATATTTATACAGATGAACAGGTATCACATCTTCTTCTTTCAACTCTCTACTACTTTTAAAAAGACTAAACCAATCCATAAAGGCTGTCGTTCTAAATGGAGCAGCTAAAGAGGTACCAAATCTTTCTTCCTGTGATATTTCAGATAATTTATTTAAGACATCTATATTCCTATTTTTTTCCTTCTCTTGTTCTTCTTTTAATTCTTCTTTAGCTTCTTCAACGCCTTCTTGAAACGCTTCTTTTATTTCTTTTAAAAATTTAAACATTCATACTCCTCCGTTAATTCTCATTTTAATAACAATCCCAATTATATAAAACATCAGAAAAATCCTTATTTTTTAATTTTTCATCATTAATAAAGAAATTACCCACTCCAGTATCACCCCACATAACGATATCATCATCCGAATTCAACTGAAATAGTAACGTATTGTATTCTTCTGATAACTTCGTGTCATATCCTCTTGGGTCTGATTGTGTGAAGAATGGATACCCACCTACACACGTTCTTGATTGGATATCTTCTAATATGTTAAATTTCAATTCTTCAAATTCATCCCTTTCTTTATATCCTGAAATTTTACTTTCAATATATTCATAATATGGGACTCCTGCTATTCCTTGAAAATCAACAGTATCTGTTATTGAAACTGTTTCCGATAGTCGACCATTTAATTTAGTTTCTTTTGAAACAATTCCCCACAATTCTTCATCGCTATAATGTCCAAACAAAGATTGTTGTTCTGATATACTATGATACTTTTTTGTTAAATCTTCCATGTAAATTGTTCTAAATCCAACTTGAATTGTTGGATTATCATCATCTAGTCCGTACCATACATCATCAAAGCAATCAATATAAAAAGCTAATATTCCTTTTTTGGGAAAAGGTTCTAGGGTAGGTAATTCTTCAAAATTCAACTGTGCTAATAAAGATAATGGTTGATTATTCTTATTAGTAGGGTAGGATATAGACTTAGGTAAGTACCCATACCCTCCAATTTTACTGCTGTAAAGATTTGTTGGTTCATCCACTAAATCAAGTGAAATAAACTGACGTTTACTTTTCAAAATTTGTTTCACATCTTCTTCTGGCAAGTAGTTATATAATATTGTTTCTAATTCTTTCATGTTTCATTCTCCCTTTTATATAAATTGATTAGTTATCAAACCATACATTATACATTTCTTCTAAAAATAGCTCATTTAATTGATATAATTCACTTTCTGGTAACACTGAATCTATCTCACAAAAAGGACAAAGGGCTGTATCATCACTTATTCCCCCAATACATTCAATTATATCACCATATTCAAACAAACGAATACAATAAAAGCATCCACAGGTCACTGACTCTTTTAATAAACTTTTATTATTTACAGATAATTTATGTGCTCTAGAATAAACTCCTCTCACTTGTTAACCCCTCCACTCCATAAAATAATATATTTATTAGGTTAGTATTACTCTATAATATTTTAACAAAAAAGTAGTGTCAGAAACCCTTTATTATCAACAGTTTCAGCGTGTATCATTTATCATACTATTACATAACAAGTTAATACCTTAATTTAAATCCTTGTATCCTATGTATGTCAAGGGTTATAGCATCTATCATCCCTAGTCTCTTTTTCAACACTTATATTTCCCAGTATAAAATAAAGCGCTTAATCATTGATTTAACAACAATCTAACCTATCTTCTTTTTTTAATTATTATTTTTATATCACTTTATTTTCCCCATAATAAAGGTGTTTTTAAAGATATTTTAAAGATATTTATATTTTTAAAAACACAAACAAACGTTGATATTAAAGTAATAATTTATAATAAAAACAAAAAAATAAGATACCCCTTTATCTACCCCTTGAAAAAGGTAAAATCGCAAGTATCTTACTATTTAATCATGTTATTTTATTTTTACCCAATACTATAAAACGTTGATTTAAAAGCATTTATCAATTTTAGTCTTATTTTCACTTTTAATAAAAACCAATTTCCGCGAATATTTGTGATGGTATCGAAGTTTTAAATTTATTTTTTACTAACTTTACTGATTTATCAACGTTTATCTTTTTTTGAAACACTAATTTATTCTGACTATTCTCACTATATTACCCCAAAAATACCCCTTGATAACATCATAGTCTAAGATATCTCTTAGTTATTTTTTAATTGTTTGATGATATCATTTCCTAACCCTCTGGTCGTTTTTAAATTTCCATTCCCATTATTAATGTCTACCCCCATTTTTTGAGCTATCTTTCTAAGTACTGGCTTGACTGGGGTTACTTCTTTACCGTTTTCCAATAATACAATTGTACCACTTTCTAATTTTTGAATAGTAAATAATTCATAATGTACGTCATCCATAACTACCTTTTTTATCTTATTTGATTTAGATTTTGTTAATAGCTTACTTTGCGATAGATTATATTGACTGCCATCTGACGTTTCTACCATTAACTGTTTTGCCTCTTCAATAGGTGCATCATAAATAATTTGTATAGTTAATTCTTCTACATTTATATACACGATAACCACTCTATCTACCTTATTCAAAGTTGTTTTATTAAATCTAAAATGATGTGTCCCTTTGTTACTTGTTGTGGACTTCACACTAATATGTTCTCCCTGTTCAGATACCACATCGTAACCTTCTTGATTCGTTTTACTAGCCATCTCACCATTAGTCATGATAGCTGTGTATAATTCGCCTAGTCTTCCTGTAATAAATGTTAATTCTCCTCTATTTGTTCCCCAATTCGTTTCTTGTTCTAACCAACATAATAAATTGGATGAAGACAATTATTGCCACATTTGAATACCCAAGCGATGATTTTTCATTTGAAGAGATGTATGAATTTGTAAAAAAACGCGGATATGCAATTTATCCTGGTAAATTATTAAATATGAATACATTTCGCATTGGAGTAATAGGTGAAATCTATGAAGAAGACATTAATAAATTGATTGATATTATGAAAGAATACTTTGAAAGTAAGTAGGGGGAAATGATATGACAACGATAGAAGGAATTATTTTTGACTGGGCAGGTACAACAGTAGATTACGGATGTTTTGCACCTGTTCAAGCGTTTAAAGAAACATTTTTAAACTTTGATATTAATGTAACAATGGATGAAATTAGAGAACCGATGGGCACACTAAAATGGGACCATATTAAAACAATGTTATATATGCCAAAAATTAATCAACAATTTCAAGATAAAAATGGGAGAAATTTTACTGATAAAGACGTTGATGCATTTCATAATGAATTTGTAAAAAAATTAGATGTTAGTTTAGTTAGTCATACAGAACTAAAACCAGATACATTAGAGTGTATGAAACGTTTGAGAAGTCAAGGAATAAAAATTGGCTCGACAACAGGTTTTACAAGTGAGATGATGGCTGTCATTCCCAAAGAAGCTAATGCACAAGGATATACGCCTGATGAAGTTGTAACGCCGGATCAAGTAGGTGGATACGGAAGACCATATCCTTATATGATTTTTGAAAATATGAAAAGATTAGAATTAAAAGAAACACATAAAGTAATTAAAATTGGTGATACTATTTCTGATATACAAGAAGGTGTTAATGCAGGAGTAATCACAATCGGCATTCTTGAAGGAAGTTCTATGTTAGGATTATCTATTGAAGAATATAATCAATTATCTGAAAATGACAAAAATGAAAAGTTCGCTGTTATTTCTCAAAAATATAGAGAAGCTGGAGCTCAGTATATTGTTAAAAACTTGCTTGATCTAATAGAGTTAATTAGTTACTTGTAATGCGTCACACCGTTACCAATACCTTTTTAATATTTAATAAAGGCATAGCATGGAATCGTATTAAAATTTTTATATACTTAAACTAATGAGCTTAGGTATATAAAATGATAATTTCAAATTTATTGTTTTTTTAGTTAGATTTAAGAGAAATATTACACTCATTAAAAGATTATCCAGTACTGTTAAAAGTCTTTTTAAATTCTGTACATATTCTATTTATTCAGTGATATTTTATTATAATCATTCACCTATATAGAAATATAAATATTAGTTTTATTACGATACTCTTTATTTTAATTGAAAAAAATCACTAATTATTGTACGATATGTGTAGAACAATTGACTGGAGAATAGATACAGGATGAAAATACGAATTATCGGTTATGCGGGTAGTGGTAAGACGTCGCTTACTATAAGGCTGCAGGAAAAATATCGAATTCAAGGAATTGCCTTAGATGATTATTTAAAAATTAGAGATAAAAATCAACGTTATAACCAACTTAGTGAACGTTTACAAAAATTATCTAACTGGATTGTAGAAGGTGTTCAAGTCAGTCGGTGGACAGAAAAAAGCACGAGTGATGCTGATTTAATCATTATTTTAGATTATCCTTTATCTCTTTGTCAATATCGTGTTACAAAAAGAGCTATAACACAATGCTTTCAAAAAACAAAAACTTTTGCTCAAAGAAAAAAAATAATAAAACGTATGTTTAAACTCTATAAATGGAATCGTAGATTTAAAAAAAGATTACCTGATATCAAACAAAATTTATACATGGATCACGGAAAGCTTCTCATTCTTGAATCTCCGAAAGATGAAAAACGTATTCATCGAGAAATAAAATCTGATCGTAGTAAACTAAGTAATAATAATAGAAAAAAAGCAGCAAGAAATGAAAAATTTCTCGCTGTTTTTTTATTTAAAAGTCCATTAAAGCTAGCATATCATAGCCTTTAATTTTTTCACGGCCATTTAATTCATTTAACTCAACTAAAAAGGCACAACCAACTACTTCCCCACCTAATTGTTCAACCAATTCGATGGTTGCAGCAATTGTTCCTCCAGTTGCTAATAAATCATCACAGATAATCACTTTTTGTCCTGGTTTAATTGCATCTTTATGTAGAGTTAATGTTGCTTTACCATACTCTAATCCATAATCAACTTCAATTGTTTCACGAGGTAATTTTCCTTTTTTACGAGCTGGAGCAAAGCCAATTCCTAATTCATAAGCGACTGGACAGCCAATAATAAATCCACGAGCTTCAGGTCCTACAACCATTTCAGCACCACGTTTTTTTGCATATTCCACAATTTGATTAGTTGCTTCTTGATAAGCAGCCCCATCGCCCATTAACGGTGAAATATCTCTAAAAACAACTCCTTCTTGCGGATAATTAGGGATACTAGCGATATAATCTTTTAAATTCATCTGTTTTCCTCCTGTTGCGATATCCATTGACGAATATCGGCTACATTACTATATAAAAATAGTTTTTCCATGTCAATTTTATGTAAGTAAGCTTGATAAACGTCGCTTTCTTCTAAAGCTTTTTCACTCGGATTAGCAACCTTGCTCATCAAACCATCTTCTATTGTAACAAATCCTAAATCAAAAAACACTTTTATGATAAAAATTAAATGATTTTTAGATATTTGTAAATAATTAGATAATTCATCTAATTTATAACGCACATCAAGATTTCCTTGAGCATGTAATAATTTAAATACTTTACCAAATTGTTCCCTTGTTGGAATGCCTGATAGATAGTGTTCCGTTGTAATATTTAACCACAAATATAAGCGTTCAATGTCACAGCTAGAGACCAGTTTAGATACAACTTCTAAGTCATATGGGCAATCAACAAAAACCAATTCCTTAAAACCGACTAACTTATCAACATCTTGTAATTCATGAATATAGCAAACTTTATCTTGCGGCAATGAATCCACTTTTGTTTCCTTATTAAACACAATGAAAATAGGATGAATCGCTAAACGATCAAATTCATCTAACTTGCCACCACGCATATCAAATATTTGAACTCCTGACACACGGTAATCTTCAAGCATTAATTGTGCTTTTCTAAACCCATTCCACTCATTTATGGATAATTTTCCAACGACATCGAGTAAGCCTCCTGTTGTCATTTCACCAATTTCAGCCCCCTTGCCAAAAGCAATACAATCTAGCTGATGACTTTCTTGTACGAGCTGACCTTTCAAATGAGTACCATCTGCTCCGATTTTTTTCATTCCTTCAGCCTTAACATCAGACACCATCACAACAGGCGAAGGATTATCTGTTCCAAAAGGCGCCAGTTTTTTCATTTCTTCTATCACATCTACTGAAACGTCTTCAATCGAAATATTTGTTTCAATGTCTAAACTGTCTTTTGAACCACCATCTATCAAAGGATTCACAATTGATATAAGAGACTGTCTTACTTCATCTAAATTATCACGTTCAAATGATAATCCTGCTGCCATATGATGACCACCAAACGAAGCAAATTTTTCTTTTACTTCAGACAGAACATGGAACAAATCGATATCCGCGATACTTCTACCTGAACCTTTCAATAGTTCGCCGTCACTTGCCGTAGTCATAATAATCGCAGGACGTTGCGTTTGTCTTACAATGTGACTGGCAACAATCCCTAAAACACCTTCATGCCAATCATCTTTTTCTAAAAGATATATAGGTTGGTCACCCATCTCCTCAACCATCTGAAGAGCCTCTTTAGTAATTTCTTTTACTAATTGTTGTCTTTGACTATTGGTTTCTTGAATGTCCTTTGCGATAACCATCGCTTCTTCATCATCAAATGTTGATAGCAACTCAACAGCTGGCATAGCACTTTTTAATCGCCCCATCGCATTAATACGTGGTCCAATGCCAAATCCGACCGTTTCTTCATCCGCTGTTGCTAAGTCAATGCTTCCAACCTCTGCTAACGCATGTAAACCAACACGTTCTGATTGATTTAAAATCTTTAGTCCTAAACTAACAAGTGCTCGATTTTCTCCAGTCAAAGAAACCAAGTCAGCAATCGTCCCAATCGCAACTAAATCTAAACTTTCCATCGGCAACTCACCTAAAAGAGCCGTCGCTACTTTAAAGGCAACTCCAACACCTGCTAAATCTTTAAATGGGTAGTCTCCTAACGGGTGCCTTGGATGAATAATAGCATAAGCTTCCGGTAATTCATCAGGTAATTCATGATGATCTGTTACAATGACATCAATCCCTTGTTCTTTAGCATACACTAATGCGGCATGACCACTCACACCATTATCAACTGTAATAATTAATTGAATGCCTTGTTCGATAAAGTACTTATACACATCTAAATTTGGACCATAACCATCAGTAAAACGATCAGGTAAATAATACTCTACCTCACCACCAATTAATTCGATGGCTTCTTTTAACACTGTCGTACTCGTCACACCATCAGCATCATAATCTCCATAAATTAACATCCTCTCACCTGATGCAACTGCCTCTTGTATTCGTGCCACCGCTTTTTCCATGTCATACATTAAAAAAGGATCGTAACAATCTTCTAAAGAAGGATTTAAAAATGCATTAACCTCATCTATTGTCGTTAGTCCTCTATTCACTAAAAGGTGACTCATTAGCGGAGATAGGTTTTGTTGTTTAAACTCTTCAACTGCAGTTTGCTGCTCGTCAGTTAGTAATTTTTTTTCCCATTTAAATTGAGATTGTTTCACCCAAACACTTCCATTCTATTTCATTCATTTTATTTTAAATTTCTGAAATCTCACCTTTCACAGTTTAACATAGCTCAATTCTTTCAACAAATACTTGCCAATATAAATAACCCTTTGATACTATAGAAAAGACAAGGAGGCTCTCTTATGAAGAAAAAAGCACTATGGACTATCATTATTTTATTATTAATTGAAATGATATTAGTTGGTGTTTACTTTACTAAAAACACTAGCCAAAACCAAAAAATAAAAACGGAAGAATCATCTAGTCTAGCCAAATCATCTAGTCGTGAAATTAAAGAAACAACGACTACCTCGCAAGTCAAACCTGGTGAAATTGATACAACGGATTGGCTAACAAGTGACACTGATATTTCATTTCCAATACTAATGTATCATAGTTTAACTGTCAGTAATGACGGAAACACACTGAAACTACCACCTGAAGAATTTAAGGAACAAATGGAATGGCTGAAAGAAAATGATTACTACACATTAACACCTGAAGAGGCATATATTGTCCTAACTGAAAATAAAAAACCAAAAGAAAAAATCGTTTGGATAACATTAGATGATGGTTATCTTAATAACTACACAGACGGCTTTCCTATTTTAAAACAATTAAAACTAAATGCGACAATTAACTACATTACCTCAAAACAAGACAATCAATATTACTTCCACCAAGCAGACATGGAAAAAATGAAACAAAGTGGGCTTATTTCAATTGAAAGTCATACTGTTAGTCATCTTGATTTAAATACATTAAGTGACGAACAAATTCATACAGAATTACTTGATTCAAAAAAATGGCTTGATGACACACTTAAACAGCAAACAAGTGTTATATGCTATCCAGCTGGTAGATATGATGATCGTGTTGAAAAAGAAGCTGAGTTGACAGGTTATAAACTCGGTCTAACCACTGAACCTGGGTATGCAAGTAAAAATGATGGCTTATTTGCATTAAAAAGAATTAGAGTGTCTCCAGGTTTTGATAAAGAATCTTTTGGAAACTATCTTACTTCAAGTAATCAATATGCTAATAACTAATAAAAACGTATTAACTTAGTCAATTAGAGTCTAAGTTAATACGTTTTTATTTTTTCATTACTAGTGCTTTTTAAGCCATAGCTTTTCGTTGAACTAATGGACGTAACTTTTGCGATATTAATCCAATCAAAATCACTTTAATGATAGTTGTTGGAATAAAAGGTAGCACCGTTGCTGTAAAGGCTACAGATAGACTACTTCCTGTAACAAAATGAAACATAACAAATCCAACTACGAAATTTATAATAGCACTTAAACTTAGTCCCAGATAAAGAGAAAATGGATTACCTCGTTCTGCAAAAACTCCTGAAATGTAAGCCATTATTGGGAAACTTAAAATAAATCCTCCAGTTGGTCCAAACACAACAGCAGCTCCTCCAGAAAATCCTGCAAAAACAGGTAAACCAATTAATCCCAATAATACGTATAATGATGTAGCTACTGTCCCTGATTTTCTTCCAAGTAATACCCCTGTTAATGGAATAATAAATGTTTGTAGTGTCATCGGTACGCCGTAAGGCATTGGAATACTTATTTGTGATAGAACCAAAATCACTGCCGCAAATAATGCAGTTTTTGTTAAATCTGATGTTTTAAATTTTGTCATAGTCTCTCCCCTTTTCTTTTTTTATTATAGCAAAAAGAAAAGGTTAGTCAACCTTTTTTTAAAAAAAGTTGACTAATGTATTTTTAAGGAAACTTCTCCAAAACGAAGTTCTTGCGTTTGCCCATCAGAGCGTTTTACAACAAGTGAGCCATTATCTAAGATATCTTCTGCGATTGCGTCATAATTTGTGGTACCTGATACAACAGAAACAGGACGTCCAATCACGATTGATTTTTGTCGATATATATCCATCATTTTTTGCTGTGTCATACTATTAGCTTGTAAAAAGAACTGATTAATAATCTCTGCAGCAATATGATTTCTAACCACGTTTTTATCATCAAACAATGCAGTTGCAACTGATTGCACTTGATCTGAAAACAGTCGAGAATCTGTCGAAACGTTTATCCCTATACCTACTACAATCCAGTCTAGTTTACCTGTTTCAAGATTGGTTACAGCTTCAGTCAAAATACCACAAACTTTTTTTCCTTTAAGAAACAAATCATTTACCCATTTAATCCCAATATTTTCACCTGTGAAATGTGATAATACGTCTGCTACTATCACTGCCGAATAAGCTGTCATAAGTGAAGGTTCGATATTAGGTAACTCATCTGGTCGAATAATCAAACTCATATAAATCCCTGTGTCCTTTGGTGATTCAAATACTTTCCCGTATCTTCCTCTACCTTTAGTTTGTTCATTGGCAATAATGACTGTTCCATGTTCTGCCCCTGTAACGGCTAATTCTTTTGCTCGATTATTGGTCGAATCAATGGAATCATAAACATTAATCTGAGTTGCATTAATTGATTTACCTAGGTAAGGTTTCATGCCTTGTAAAGAGAGTTTATCACTAGTCTCCTCTAACGAATAACCTTTACTTTTTACAGCGTTAATTGGATACCCTTCACTTTCTAATTGTTTGATGGCTTTCCATACAGCGTTTCGAGATACGCCAATTTTCTCTGCTAGTTTTTCACCGGAAAAAAATTCTCCCCGATGATTTTCTAGCATTTCTAATGTTTTACTCTTTACTGTCATTTTATTTCCTCATTATTTAAATACTTGTCGAACCAATTTGCAATATCCGTTAAACGAGCGACCCTTAGATTTGGTAAGCCAGCTCTTGATAAACCATGACTTGATTTAGGGTAGACGATCATTTCTGTTGGCACATTAAATCGTTTCATTGCCGTAAACATTTGTTCACCTTGTTCTTTTGGACAACGTAAATCTTCTTCTCCATGTAAAACCAATAAAGGTGTCTTAGCATTTTCAACATAGGCTAACGGAGATAGTCGCCACATCTCTGAAATGTTTGGTAAATCTGTTAATAATTGATACTTAACAAAGAATGCACCGATATCACTTGTTCCATAAAAACTAATCCAATTTGAAATAGAGCGTTGTGTCACTGCTGCTTTAAATCGTTTTGAGTGACCAACAATCCAGTTTGTCATAAATCCACCATAACTACCACCAGCTACAACCAATTTTTTTTCGTCAATTTCGGGGTGTTCTGTTAATACAATATCTAATCCTGTCATCAAATCTGTATAATCTTTATTGCCATAATCTCCTAATATTGCACTAACAAATTTCTGACCGTAACCTTGTCCACCTCTTGGGTTTAACATAATTACACCATAACCATTTGCTGCATGATACTGCATCTCATGGAAGAATGTTTCACCATAACAAACTTGTGGTCCGCCATGAATATATAAAATAGCTGGATGATTTTTTTGTGTCGTTACAGGAGGCACATACCATCCTTGAACAGACACATCTTTTTCTGATTCATACCAAAATTCATGTGGTGTTGATAGTTCAAGTTCATTTAAAATTAATTCATTTGGATTATAAATAGTTTTTAATTCTGATGTATTTAAAGACAATACACCTAAAGATGATGGTTCTACTAAAGTTGAATATGTCACAGCAAACTCATTTCCATCAAAATAGGCATCTGTTAAATGATTTTTTTCATCATAAATTTTTTCTAAATGACCTTCTAAGTTTCCTTGATAAAGGAGTATTTTCCCATGATGTGTGACTGGAAAAATAAACTCTTTAGTAGATAGCCATTCAATGTCGACTCCTCTAACTTGTTGTTGGAAATCACCAACAATCGCATCTCCCACTTCCTCATCTAAGTGTTCAGTTAAACAAGCTAACTGTCCTGTTTTCATATTGTAGTGATACAATTTATTTTGTGAAACAAAACCAAAATCAAAAGTATTCCCTGTAAGTAGTAACTCTTCTTCTGTTGCATTCATTTTCCCATAGTAAAAACTTCCTGTAGGTAATGAATGGGTTAAGCAAGTGAGTGAGTGAGTTGAAAATTCAAGTTTATAAACAGTACTTCCATAATCCCACTCATCTTTTGGGTCTTTTTCTCTTCCAATAATGGCATAACTTTCGTCTTTTGACACATAGTCTAAACTAAACTCATCTTTTGTTTCATAAAGAATCGTTTCCTCTTTTGTAGCTACCATCACTTTACTCAATTGATAAGTCGCCTCTAAATCTAATAGACCAGCTCCATCTAGTTTGTAAGTTAGTTTGTCCCATTTTTTAGGTTGTTCAAATGATGTTTCTTTCGTTTCTTTTTTTGATTTGGTCTGAATAAAATAAATCGCACTGCTTGAAGCATTCCAAGTATAGTTTGAAAAGGACTCTTTTTTCATTATGCTAAAACTACTACCACCATCAAGAGCCTGAATATTCAAGTGTAATTCTTTTTCTTTTTTACTTACAAAACTTAGCCATTTTTTATTAGGAGATAGTTTTAACTGACTAATTGAAACGTCTTCTCCACTCCATAATCGTCGTTCGTTGGTTGATTTATTCACACTATAAATTCTTGATTCATATTTGTTTGTTTCTTTATTGATTGAGTGCTCCATAAAGAAAATCAACTCACCAGAAGATACAGGTTGAGATAAACTATTTAATTCAAATAAACTATCGGTTGTCACTTTTTTCATCTAATCAGTCCTTTCATATTACTATCATTGTAAAACAAAGAATTATAATATACTAGCCAAGACACAAAAAAGATGACCTCATCTCTTGATAAAGTCATCTTTCTCTTATTCCCTATTTTTTAATGCTAATTTTACCGTTTCTTCAGCTAATACATTTTGTGGATCGATGACGTGCTCATTCATTTGGTTTTCAGCGTCTTCCATCATAGATAATTCTGTACAACCTAACACAATCACGTCACAATTTAACGTGTTAAACATGTCATCAAGCACTTCATGATACAAGTCATGGTCTAATTGATTTAAATGTTTTATTTTTTCAAAAATAAGTTTGCTCACCTTATCTTGAATGTCTTGTGTTGGATGAACAACCTCAAATCCAGCTGATTCAATAAATGGATCATAAATTTTATTTTTAATCGTTCCTTCTGTCCCGATGATACCAACACGTGCATTTTTTTCATAAGCATCACTCACACGATTAATCGCAAGTTTTGGCATATGAAGTAATGGCTTGTCAGTCGCTTGTTCCAACTCATCAAAAAAATAATGTGCTGTGTTACAAGTTAGGACGAAAAAATCAGGTGATAATTTATCATATGTTTCAATCACATCAAGTAAATATGGTAATGGATTCTCATTGTTTTCTTTATCTAATATATAAGAACTTCTATCGGGAATTGTTGCATAATTTACTAAAACATAATTTAAATAATCTTGGTCTTTTTGGGCAGGCGTTTTATCATTTACCATTTTGACATATAATTCTGTCGCTTTTGTTCCCATACCACCAATGACGGTAAAGAAATGTTTCATGTCATCCCACCTTACTTACCATATTTTTTAAAGGCTTTTCGATAATATCTAAACATGCGTTGAAGTAGCATGTAACGTTTAATGCTACGGTCACCATCATAATAGAATGTGTAGCCATAGCGTTTATCAGCAATCATGTCTCGTGCAATATCTTTATAATGCGTCTCAGGCACGTATTTGTCAAAAATATCGATTGGGACATTTAGCCATAATTTACCTTGTTCTTCCGGAATATTCGCAAAAACAGGTTCGCTATCC
The DNA here is from genome assembly GCF_002026305.1 of Vagococcus martis. Lineage (NCBI taxonomy): Bacteria > Bacillati > Bacillota > Bacilli > Lactobacillales > Enterococcaceae > Vagococcus > Vagococcus martis. The sequence continues at coordinate 466,432 of NZ_MVAB01000001.1, forward strand.
TTTAAGTCATCATAGATATAATCTCTTACTACCCACTCAGCTAAATTCAAGCCGTTTAACGTGACAAAGAAACTACTTCTACCTTGTCTTAAATTAATTTCAAAGAATTTATATGTATTATCTTTGATATCATATTTCAAGTCAAAGTTTGCAAATCCAGTGTATTCAATATCTTCTAAAAAGTCTTTTACTTGCTTGTAAATAGCTTCATTGTAATCAGGCATAATTGCTAAATAATTTCCGATACCAAGTGGTGTTGGATCTTCAAGTAACGGATGACCTAAGCACATCATTTTTACTTGATGATTTTTATCAACATAACAATTTAACACACGCATCGGGCTTTCGTTGCCTTCAACAAATTCTTGTAAAATTAAGTTATCTTTATAACCTGCACCATATATACCATGAATGACACGGTTATATTCTGTCATATTATCAATGATATAAACTTTTTCTTTAATTGGGTCAGTAAAATCGTTCCAAGACACACTGTTTGCTGGTTTTAACGCAATCGGAAAATCAAAAGGCTGTGTTGCCTCTGAATTTTCTACCATACGGCGAGTGATAATTTTTGTTTTAGGATACGGCAAATTGTATCTCTCACAAACCTCGTAAAAATCTTGTTTATTAACTAATTGTTTTTCCAACTCTTTGTTGATGTAGGGACAAACAAACGTTTCAGATAATTCTTCAAGATGTTTTGAGATAAGTTCAGTATACCAATCTCCCATCCCCATCAAAATGACTGGGACATCAGAATCTTTATATTCTTTTGCAACTTCTCTCATTGTTTCGATAAATGTTGGGTCTGTGTCAAAATTCGGCACTACTTCAATAGCCAGTATTTTTGTGTGTTTGGTTGGCGCAATCGATGCACTGGCGATTGTCCGGACAGGTTTATTGGTAATGTCATAAAATGAGCGGGCCATGCCATATAGATTCAAGTCTCCACCGAGTAATACGGGGATAAACTCTTTTTTCTGAGTCAATACAATCGGTTCCCTTCTTTTAATTAATTTTCAATAAAATAAACTTGATACCAAACAATAAACGTGTAAATAGTAAATATTTTTTGCATATTTGCTATTCCTTGTTTTTGTTCTTCCAATAAACGATTTAGGTAGTCCACATTAAAGAATTTTTCAGCTATATCAGAGTTAAATGCCTCTTTTAACATCTCTTGGTATTTATCTTCTTTTAACCAAGAAGCTAGAGGTGATGGGAATCCTAGTTTTTCACGATTGACAATGCGATCGGGTAATTTTGCTTCTGAGGCTTCACGCCAAGCAATTTTTGTGACACCATTTTTCATATCTACACGTGTGTCTGTAGGCATTCTTTTCGCAATTTCAGCCACTTCTTTATCCACTAAAGGTGTTCTAACTTCTAAAGAATTTGCCATACTCATACGGTCTGCTTTATGTAAAATATCATAAGCTAACCAACCATGAATATCAAAATGTTGCATTTTAGTCACATCATCTTTACTTTTTGCTTCATCAAATAAATCTTTAACATAAAGAGATGAGGATTTATTGTAACGCGTATTTTTCAATAAATCATTTCTTTCTGCTTCATTAAACACATAATTTACACGATAATAACGTTCGCTAATATCTTGCGCACCACGAATTAAGAATCGACGACCATGGAAATGTGGCAAACGTTTCGCTGTTTGAGCAAACAATTGACGCATATTACGTGTCGTAAATTTCTCATATTTTCTAAATGTTCCTGCTTCTAAGTAAGTATTATACCCACCAAAGAATTCATCTGCACCTTCACCTGATAAAGCAACTTTTACATGCTTACTTGTTTCTTTTGATAAGAAATACAATTGAATCGCAGAAGGATTAGATAAAGGCTCATCCATGTGATACATTGCTTTAGGAATAATCCCAAAGAAATCGTCATCATTAATCATGATAGCTGTATTTTTTTGGTCAATTTCTTTTGCAAATTCTTGTGCCCATTCTAATTCACTGATGTTTTTATCTTCAAATCCTAATGAAAATGATTGGATATCTCTATCTTGTGATGCTTCATTTAAAATGTAGCTTGAATCAATCCCACTTGATAAGAAACTTCCCACTTCAACGTCAGCAATCATATGTTTTTTCACTGATTCATCAACTGTTTCAATGATGTCACGTTTTGCTTCATCCATTGTCATTTTTTTCTCTTCTTCAAATGTGAAGTGATAGTATTCATTCACTTCTAAATCGTTATCTTTAAATTTGAAATAATGACCTGGATTGACTTTATAAACATTTTTGAATAATGTTTCGTCACTTGGAATGTATTCAAAACTTAGATGAATTGGTAATAACTCTTCATTTAATTCTTTAACGAATGATGGGTGATCTAAAAAGGCTTTAATTTCTGACGCCCACATAAAGGTGTCTTCATTTTTAAAGTAATAAAGTGGTTTGATACCAAAATGATCACGAGCACCAAATACTTCGCCAGTTTCAGAATCATAAATAACAAACGCGTACATCCCACGAATACGGTCTAATAATCCTTCTTTCCAAGCATCATAGCCATGAATCAATACTTCAGAATCCACTTCTGTCTTAAATTCATACCCTAATTCTTGTAACTCTTCTCTTAATTCTACATAATTATATATTTCACCATTAAACGTTAATACTTTTGTGTTTGTTTGGTTAGTCATAGGTTGTTGTCCATGATTTAAATCGATAATTGATAGGCGTCTAAATCCCATTGAGATAGCGTCATCTTGGTAAAATCCTTCATCATCTGGTCCTCTATGTACAATTCGATCCGCCATTTTTTTGATGACTGTTGGATCAATACCTGGTTGGTTCATATATCCGACAAATCCACACATGTTTTCGTCCTCCAATTTTATAAATAAAACTTCTAATCATAAGTAACGCATGATTCCTCAACTATCAAGTATACTGCAAATTACTTGTAAATTAAAGTATATAATAGATACTTCCAAATTAAAATAAAATAACCCTATAATTCTGTTAATATTTTATTAAGAATTTACCCAAAAAAACATACTTCAAGAAATAAAAATCCCTTAAAGTATGGTTATCTCACTTTTTTCTTGAGCTAAATACTGTAACTTTTTACCAATATCTATTAAATCTCTTTCTTTTATAGGATAATCAAATAACTGAACATGCGATGAATAGCGGTTCATCTCTTCTAATGTGTTTGGGATATTCGTTAACATCAAGTCAATTATCTGTGTGTCAGTCAATTTCTTGAATACAATATGATAATCATACTTATAACGATATAAAATCCGTTCTTCAATATCCTTAGCAATAAAATAGGGTAAGTCAGTATCCAAATAAATGACAATTTCTGGTTCATAATATGTTAAAGGTAAAACCGATGAAAATAATAAAATATACTTTTGTAGTAAAAAGTCTTCCATTAAAAATAAATCATTACCTGTTTGATCATACAACTGTCTCACGGTAGATAATACCTTATGTTTTAATACAGGGTATCTATCATTCACCTCACTCATAACGTAATAACCATCAACATCTACATGAACACGCTTAAATAAGCGACAAAACATGTGAGCACAAAAACTCGTAATAAAAAAACGTTCCTTTAAATCTTTTGGTATCTGTACGAAAGTCTCTTGAAACACTCTCATGAATTCCATCGTTGCTTGATATACATCAGACTGTTTCATTTTATGATAGCCTAATATTTCTTGTTTAAAGACACTTGATTCATAGAATTTTGTTTTTATTTGAGCTACAACAGCATAAAAATAAATTTCAGATTCACAATAAATATGAAACTCCTGCATCACATTTTTTAAAAATGATAACTTTTCGATTAAAGTACTAATGTCAACATAATTCTTCCAAGATTCCTCCATCATCACAAAATGCTTTTTTCGTAACCGGATTAAGTTAGTTGATAACACATACGCTAATTGTTTACGCTGAATAACTGAAAATTGTAGATGATTCGTTTCGGAAAACAAATCTACTGTTTGATAAATAATGGTTTCATTAATTGTTTTAAATGGCCATTTAATTCCTTTATAAAGCGTCCACATCATAATATAAATAATTAATCGAATCTGTTTTTCATTTCCTACTATAGAATATGTTTGCCTTGATAAGCTTAAATCATATAATTCAAACATTAATTTAATTTTTTTTAAAGATGCCTTCACAGCATGGACACTAGTGTAATTATCCAATGCATATCGTTCAATATTTATCCCATCTTCTACTATAAGGTGCTTCAACAACTGGATAGTTTCATCTTTTTCAAAAATATAATTTTTTAAATCCATATAACCTGATTCACTATCTAAACAAATCCCCCGATATTTTTCATATTTAATAACAACTTTCACTTTAGATGTTTGATTAAATATATCCGTTATATCACGAATTTGCTGTATATACCTTTGTACCGTTCTTTCAACCATATTGATTTGAAGTCCTATTTCTTTGGTTGTATACCATCGCTTGTTTTCCGAAATAAAAGATAATATTTCCAATAATTGTTGATTTGTCGGATTTAATAATCGAAACATTTGCTTTTCCATCATCTCACCACTTTATTGTATACTATTTTTTCATCATATCATGATTATATATTATTTTTGATACTTTTCTCTGAATTCTTTTGGCGTCATACCATTTAATTTACGAAACATTTTTAAAAAATAGGTCATATTATTATACCCTATTTCAAACGATATCTCATTAATCGTCAAATTCGTATTTAGTAACATATCTTGAGCCTTTTCGATTCGCAGCTGATTTAATACCTGAGCAAAACTACGTCCTGTTTCTTTTTTGACTAGCTGGCCTAAATAGACGGAATTAACATGAAGCTCTTCGGATAATCTTTTCAGTGTTAAGTCCTCTTTAAAATCTTTATCAATAATATCCATACACTTTTGAACTAACTCTGAGTAGCGTTGTACTTTTCCATCCATACTTTCAGTAAGTTCAAGTAAATAAATCAGCCAATCTTCCAACTCTTTAATACTATGAGATTGTTTTATTTTTTCTAATGTTTCATTGTAAATAGCCACACTTAATGAAGGGAAGCGACGATATATATCAGTAAATAATAAAAATGATACATGGCGAACATTATCCGGTAAAAAAGCAAGTTGTCGCATTTGAGAGAATATCCCTTTTAATTTGATAATTGTCTCATTCATATCACCAACCATTAATGCTTTATTAAAAGACATAAACTCAAATGTCTCATCATCAAGTAGATTAAACACGTTTTTTGATGAGTTACTCAAAACCTGTTTATTATCATAAAACACTGAAAAAGTCATCATAGCTAAAGCTTGTTCATAACTTTCATAAACATTTTCCCACTCCTGCACCAATTCCCCCACACTTAATTGATAATCTTCTTCTATTGTTTGATCCATCTGTAATAAAAAAGTTGATAAGCCGTTTTTAGAGCCATGATAAATAATAATCGTATAAAACGTGTCTTCATTTTCTTGGATTACACATAATTTTTGTCCCATAGCCAAACTATATTGCCTTATAGTATCCGTATAAATGTCATTGGCACAGATAATAACAGCATAATCATCAAGTTTATCAACATCAAAATGCTGAATAAAATTATGGTATTCTGATTCATTTAACTCATCATTTAACCATCTAATTAATAACATTTCATTATATAAACGTTCTTTTTGTTTTTCTTGTCTATCATGATTTAGCTCTTCTTTTATCATCATTACTTTTTCAGTTAGTTCATTTTTATCCACTGGTTTTAATAGATAACCTTTAATGCCAAGTTCGAGCCCTTGCTTTACATACATAAATTCTTGGTACCCAGATAAAATGAGTATTTCTGAAGTTATTCCTTTTTCTTTCATGTAATGAATCAAATCAATACCTGATTTTTCTGGCATATTAACATCTGTAATCACTAAATCAACAGAATGACTATCTAGATAACGAATCGCATCATCTGTTCTACGACAAGTAGAAACGACATCAAATCCTAAATCGTTCCATGGAATAATTTTTTTTAACCCCTCTAAAATCATGTACTCGTCATCAACTAACAAAACGCTATACATCCACACTCACATCCTTTGATTGGTAAATAATGATTTGTATTTTAGTTCCCACGCCAATTTGTGATTCGATCATTAATTCAACTCCATTTGAAAAGTAATTTTGCATACGCTGATATACATTTTCCAACCCAATCGAGCCAGATAATAATTTATCACTGCCTTCTAGCTTTTCAGTTACTTCTTTCAATCTTTTTGTTGTAATCCCTTTTCCATTATCTTCCACTAAAATTTCAACATAAGAGTCATGTGTCGTTGCTCGAACACTGATAGCATTATCAATACGCGAATGATCCATTCCATGTATAAAATAATTTTCTATCAATGGTTGAATCATAAATTTTGGAATCATAAAATTTTTGAGTGATTCATCAATAATAAAGTGATACGCAATACTGTCTGGAAAACGCATTTGATACAAATACACATATTTTTCACAAAAGCGTAATTCTGCTTCTAAATCAATCGTTTTAGATTGATCAATGTTATTTCGTAACAGTGACGAAAAAGCAAACACAACATCTGCCAACTCCATTTGATCCTTACTAATCGCATACATGCGAATATATTCTAATGTATTATACATAAAATGAGGGTTAATTTGTGACTGTAATGCGCGCAAATGAGCATCCCGTTGTTTAACCTCTAAAACATAAACATCTTGAATATATTGATTTAAACTCACAATCATATCATTCACCGCATCTGATAAATCACATAATTCCATTTTCATATCTGTTGTATCAATTTGCGCTGATAAATTTCCCTGACTAACTTCTTTAGTAACTGATACAATACTGTTTACTTTTTTTGCATAGTTACTAAATACCCTTTTTAAACTGACTAATAAAAAGGCAATAACAAATAACCCCACTCCCCATACTGGAACTAGAGAGCGTAATATATCTTTCGTCACGTTTGATTTATCTAAAATAGTTAACACAGTTAATCCCTTAACTACTTCATCACTAAAGACTGCTTCTTTTTGTAATATTGTTCTATCTAGGTCGCCTGTTTTTTGAAACTCTTCCACTATTTTTTTTATTTTGGGGTTATGAAGTGAAGTACCATGCTCATATACTACTTGATGTCCTGTATCAAATACAAACGTTTTTATAGCATAATCATTAGCCAAGTCTTTTGATAAAAACATATCATCAAACGTTACGTAAATATGTCCAACTATTTCTCGTGTATTTGGTATTGGAATGGGACGTGATAACGTAAATTTTTTAGACAACATCGGTTTTCCCTGTAAAAATACCCCATTTGTTTTTTTTGTGTCTGCGTGCAAATAATCTTTTCTGCCATCCCATACAATATCAATTGTTTGAATAGAAGGAAAACTATAGAATAAATTATTTAAAACATTTGGGAAAAAGTCATTGTTTTGCGTCTCACGCCAATTATCCAATGAATATTCTACATATTCACTAATTGGTAACGTCATAAATTGATTTAAATTATCAAATTGATTTGGGGTTAACGCAATATCCCACAGAATACCTGATAATGTTGCATCTTTCACCTGAATAGAGGCTGCTAATTCTCTAGAGACCGTATCTAACACCTTTTTAGAATCGTCTTTTGCAAAATTAACGGTCAAAATCGTGTAGCCAATTAAGATAATCCCAATTGACCCAACTAATAAAAAACTATAAATTGTCATTAATTGATTCATTAAAATATTTTTTGAAAATAAACGATGTAATCTAGCTTTCATTTCCCACTAACCTTTTTTCAACAAACTCTCGGTTATGTTTTGTTGCAATATTATTCCATGCTGTCCACAGTGCAAAAGTAGCAAAAAGCAATAAGCCTTTCATTCCCCAACTAAATCCTAAAATAATAGCAATCCCAATTAATAATTTTAAAAAAGAAGAAAAACTTAAAAAGACACTAATGCACGATAATTTAATTAACTGTAACATCGGTAACTCATACTCTGATTCATACACTAATACATATTGATAAGACACGAAAATGAGTAAACTCATGGTTAATAATAAAAAGTCGATTATTAACCATAACAAACCCTTAAGCTGGACAGATAAGTATAAATTATAAAATAAAATAGCTAAACAGCCATTGTATAACCAAAATAATTGGTTACTCCGCACAAAATGACTTTTAAATGATATCCACGCTTTATGAAACGTTATTTCTTTGTAATCAAATTCAGACTCAACAAATAAATCATTCATCATTTGAAGTGCTGGACCCACACCAAACACAACTAGTCCACATAAACTAAATAGAACAAATAATAAATTTAATTTAACTATTAACCATACGCCTTTAAATCCTTTGTCAATCATCACTTTCACCTCTTCTATTTTTTATATCATACCATTATTTAATCTCTGTTTAATGATAATAATGTGAAAAGACTGAAACTCTTTTTGCTCGTTTCAGTCTTTCATTGTTATTTACTTGTCTTTAAAAAGTCATCCAATTGAGATTGCATTTCTTTTTGTACTTTATCCCATCCTGCTGTTTCCAAATCTTTATTTAATTTTGGTAATGTTTCTTTTGGATCAACTGTTCCTGTATTTAAACTTGCTTTATAACGATTCATCACATTTGCAATATTAGTAATTTCAGTTTTTACAGGAGCAGTATTAAAGTTAAATCCTAAGATTGGCGAAACTTCTGCATTTTTGATGCTTTCATCACGTTCTTTAATTTTTTCTTCTGGTAATGTATCTTGTGTGTATAAAATCATATTATTTCCAGTGTTCCAAGCTGCCATGTGCATATTTGGTTTGTAACCATCTAATAATTTAATACGGTTATCGCCAACTTTTTCCCACGCTTCGCCTTCAACACCCCAAACTAATCCATTTAATAAAGTTGGATCACTATTTAATAATCCTAAAAATTCGACTGATTTTTCTTTGTTTTTAGAAACATTTGATACAGCAAAGTTTGCCATTTGAGCTTGTGCTGTGGTTTTTAATGGCTTAGTGATTGCTTTTGACACTAATGGATGACCAGCAGCATTACTTAAAATTGTGTCACCATAATCCATAGGTCCTTGTGTTTCTTCACGCATAAACCAAGTATTTCCTTCTAAAGGATAGCCTGTTGTGTTTGTTGATGCATCAGTTGGAATTAATTTGTCTTCATACCATTTATGCATTAATTCTAAGTTTGATACAAATTCAGAATCATCATATTGGTTGATAATTTTGATACCATCTTTACTATCATTTTTAACAGCAAATGGGTACTCTTTTCCTAATGGATAATCATAATCTCCTGATAATTGGAATGATTGTCCAATAGCAAATGGTGCGATATTAGGTTCTTTTTCATGAAATTCCTTTAATACTTTTTCAGCATCTGCATATGATTTAACATCATCAATGTTTAAATTGTATTTATCTAAATATTCTTTATTAAATGTTAGAACTTGTTGACCATACACATTACCATTTACTGGAAAGGCATATAACTTACCATCAATTGTATTCCCTTTAATATAAGCTTCATCTAATTGCTCATAAGCATCTTTAGCATATTTAGGCGCTAATTCAGTTAAATCAGCATAAGCACCTTTTTGTGCATTTGCCACATAATTTGAAGCAAAAGAGATGTCATAGTTTTCACCTGAAGCAATGATGGTACTCATTTTCTTATCCCAATCGCCCCAACCAATATATTGTAAATCAACTTTTACATTAATGGCTTCTTCAATTTGCTTATTAGCAATTGACATCAACTCATCATAATTTTCTGGTTTATCACCAATTTGATACATCAATAACGTGGTGACATCGCCATCTTTCCCGTTACTTTTCTTATCATCTGCTTTTTTATCTCCACCACACGCTGTTAACGCAAGGGTTGCCACAATCGCAGTCGACGCAAATAAAAATTTCTTTACATGTTTCACTAATAATTCCTCCTAAATAGTTATTCTTTTACTCCACCAATTGTTAATCCACCAACAAAATATTTTTGGAAAAACGGGTAGGTTATTGCTATAGGTAATGTTGAAATAACGACAATCGCCATACGAGCTGACTCACTTGGTAAGGCAGCTAGACCACCGGATATCTGAGCGCTCATTCCTGCATTTTGTGCTAGATAGTCTAAGTTATTTTGAATCTTCATTAATAAATACTGTAATGGAATTAAGTTGTCATTTTGGATATAAAGTAACGCATTAAACCAGTCATTCCAATACCCAAGAGCTGCAAATAAACTAATTGTTGCAATACCCGGTACTGCAAGTGGTAATACAATACGAACAAAAATTTTTAATTCACTCGCGCCATCAATTCTAGCTGATTCGATAATACTATCTGGAACATTTTTTCTAAAAAATGTCCGCATAACCAAAATATTAAATGGCCCAAGGGCTAACGGTAAAATCAACGCCCATATCGTATCTTTTAATTGAAGTAAGTTACTCATTACTAAGTAATTTGCCACCATGCCAGGTACAAATAACATCGTAATTAAAGCAAACAGTGTAAAAAATCGTCTAAATGGAAAATTACTTCTTGAAATTGCATAAGCATATAAACTGGTTATGGTAGCATTTACAATTGTTCCCACAACTGTAACAAAGATGGTTATTCCAAACGAGCGCACAATTTTAGCTGACATATTTCCAGAAAAAATATATTTGTATGCTTCAAATGACCATTCTTTTGGGAAAAAGCTATATCCATTTGCTGTTAATGCCGATTCACCTGTCAGTGAAATAATAATGACAAAAATAAATGGGATTAAACAAGAAATAGCAAATAACGCGATTAAAATACTGAAAAACAAATCCACTTTTGGACTAAAAGCGCGTATTTCAACTTTTTTAACTCTCTTTTTTTCTCTCAAAATTACTCACCTCCATTAGAATAATGCTGCATCTGGATCTAGTTTTCTAACAATTGCATTGGTCCCTAATAATAAGGTACTTCCTACAACTGATTGATATAAACTTGCTGCAGCTGACATCCCAATGTCACCTGTTGCCGTCATACCATTATAAATATAAGTATCCAGCACAGATGTCACTTGATACAATGCACCAGAATTCATTGGAACAGAGTAGAACATTCCAAAGTCTGCTCTAAAAATACCACCAATGTTTAAAATTAATAACACACTCATCATTGGGATAATTTGTGGAATGGTTACATTTTTGATTTGTTGCCACTTGCTTGCACCGTCCACCATTGCTGCTTCATAATACGTTGGATCAATCCCCATAACTGATGCATAGTAGATAATACTGTTGTATCCCAAACTCTTCCATACATTTAAGATAACAAAAATCAATGGCCACCATTTTGGATCAGCATACCAATTAATTGGTGTTTTTCCATTTGATAATAACAAATGATTAATAATACCTTTATCTGGACTTAAGAATGCGTATACAAAATAGGAAATAACTACCCAAGACAAGAAATATGGCAGTAAAGACATCGTATGATAAACTTTTACTGCTCGTTTATTTCTCAACTCACTCATGATAATGGCAAACGCTATGGCAAAAAACAAATTAAATGCTAAAAACACAATATTATAAACCAATGTATTTCTAGTAATTAACCACGCATCACTTGAGGCAAATAAAAATTTAAAATTTTCAAATCCAACCCAAGGACTCTGTTTTAAACTAGCAAAAAAACCATCTGGAGATATTCTAAAGTCTTTAAAGGCAACTACATTGGCCATTACTGGAATATAGAAGAAAAAGATAAACCAAATCATTCCTGGTAAAGCCATTAAAATTAATGCCTTATATCGAACAATGTCAGACCATGTTTTTTTTAATTTATCGCCCATTTGTTTCCCTCCCTCATAACTTATAGACACAGTATAAATCGAAGGATTTATTTTTATAAGAAACAAATTATAGGATTATTTAAACAAATTATAGTTATATTCCATAAAAACATTTCCAAGTAGGTTTTTTTCTTTTTTTATAAACATTATTCACTAAAAATAACTTTAACTGAAAATATTTAACTGTAAATCTATGACAACATCTTTTAATAACTTCATCCCTGCCAAACTATTACCCGATTTATCAAGAGGTGGACTAAATACACCAATCCCATATTTATTTGGGGCAACACCCATCAAACCACCACCAACACCACTTTTTCCCGGTATTCCAACATGAGCTGAAAATTCTCCCGACTCATCATACAAACCAGCAGTTGTCATAACAGACTTCACTAAAGTCGCTGATTCTTCAGATATCAGTCGTTTGTTGTCCCAAGGTTTTACCCCTTTATTTCCTAAAACACTCGCCATCATGGCAATATTTATTGTCGTTACATTTAAAGAACACTGTTTAAAATAAACCTCTAAAATACTTTCCACATCACCTGATAACATGTGATTACCTTTTAAATAATAAGCAAGCGAGCGATTAATATCACCCGTTTTTGACTCTGATTCATAGATTTCCTCATTCAAACTAATACTTTCATCATGACAAATTTCTTTTACAAAAGTCAACAAACGACTAAAACGTGTGTCGGGTGAATCTCCTTTAATCAAAGAGGTTGTTTCAATCGCTCCAATATTAACAAATGGATTGAGTGGATGTTTGTCGTGATTGATTTCCATATTAAGTGGTGAATTAAACGTAAAACCAGTTGCTTCTGTATTGATATGCTCTAATACAGTAGTTAAACCATTATCTTCAATTGCTAATAAAAGTGCTGGAACTTTTGATATGCTTTCAATCGCAAATTTTACTGAAGCATCCCCAGCCGAAATAAGCTCTTTACTTCCGATATGATAAAGAGATACCCCTAATTGGTTAGGATTTACACTGGCTAATGCTGGAATATAGCTAGCATTGGCCCCCATAGAACAATATACTTTATTCTTTGTAATCAATTCATCTAATGTTTCCTCATTCATATTACTCATCTTCTTTCGTATTTTCCTTTATTATGACGAAAAGAAACGAAAAAAAATGTTATTTTTACAAACCTTCTAAGTATTTTTCATAAATCAACTCTAGCTCAACTTAAATAAAAAAGATAGTCTATTAATTTTGATAATAAAACACTGACATTTTCATTAGTTTTTCAATAAATCAGCGTAATCTAAATCCTATATTTAGTTTAAGGAGGAATCATTATGGAAAACCCCATCGTCAAAATCAAACATCGGAATTTACTCGTGGTGACAATTATTATCGGAAGCTTTTGTACTGTTCTCAACCAAATGCTTCTAACCACTGCTTATCCAGATTTAATGAGACAATTTTCAGTATCAACTTCTACCATTCAATGGTTAACAACTGGTTTCCTACTAGTTAATGGTATTATGATTCCACTCAGTGCATATTTGATGAATAACATTCGTACTAAAACTTTATATATTGGCGCTATTTCTCTTTTTCTAGTCGGTACCATTATTTGTTTAATAGCAAATTCATTTGATATGCTTCTACTTGGACGAATTATCCAAGCTATGGGTGTTGGGATTTCACTTCCCCTACTACAAACCATTATGTTGAGTATCTATCCAGAAAACGAGCGGGGAAAAGCACTTGGTATAGCAGGTATTGTTATCGGACTTGCCCCTGCTATTGGACCAACTTTATCAGGTTGGGTGATCGATACTTTTAACTGGCGATATCTTTTTGGGTTACTCATCCCGATTGTCGTATTAGTCATTGTCTTGTCCTTTATTTTTATGCAAGATGTATTACCTCTACATCCATCCAAGATTGATATTCTCTCGCCTGTTTTGTCAACTTTAGGATTTGGTAGTTTACTTTATGGTTTTTCATTAGTTGGCGATCACGGATGGACGGATCCATTAGTTCTCATTCTTTTATTAGCCGGAGCGACACTTGTTGTTCTTTTTAGTCAGAGACAAAAGAAAATCAAAAACCCTTTCTTAAGTATGGCAGTATTCAAATCAAAACTGTTTACCAATACCACCATATTAAGTGGTATTGTCAACATGGCTATGGTTGGAGCAGAAATGGTTCTACCTCTTTATATCCAAAATGTCCGTGGCTATGATCCCTTTCACTCTGGTTTAGTTTTACTTCCTGGTGCACTTATTCTAGGTATCATGATGCCTATTACTGGTAAAATGTTTGACAAATACGGTGCCAAATATTTAGCGATTATTGGCATGAGTTTACTAACATTCGGGACAGCATGTCTATGTACTCTAAATGAAAAAACGCCCATGCATTTTATTACCATTATTTACGGTATTAGAATGCTGGGTGTTGGAATGGTCATGATGCCAGTTACTACTGCCGGCATGAACTCTCTTCCTGATGATTTAATCAGTCATGGTTCTGCGACAAATAACACAGCCAAACAACTATTCAGCTCAATTGGAACAGCGATTCTCATTAGTTTTCTCTCTCAAGCAACACTTAGAGATATGCCACACAAATCCCTATTGTTAACTTCTCCTATCACTTATAAAGCCGACGTGTTATCTGCCACTCTACATGGATATAACATCGCCTTTATTGTAGCAACATTATTTTGTGCGATGGGATTAGCACAAGCGATTTTGATGGGTGTCAATAAATCATTAAACAAAACAAAAAAACCCCAACAATCATAAAAATTGTTGGGGGATTTCAATTATCAATATAATGTTTTGGAAGCATTCAACACAACATAGCAAGTTAAAATAAGGCTTAGTCCGTAATCAACTTCTGTGGCGCTGTTTCGGCGCTTTTTTTATTTTATCTAGTAATCTAATTATACATCACTATGTATAACTAATATACCTTTATTTAGCAAAACTGTTTTTTAAAACAAAAAAAACCCCAACAATCATAAAAATTGTTGGGGGTTTATTTATATTATAATGAGTTAAATGTTTTTACAACATTTTCTACTGTAAAGCCATATTCTTCAATCACTTTATCACCTGGTGCACTTGCGCCAAATTTATCAATACCAATTGATTTACCTGATAAGCCCACATAACGGCCCCATCCAAATGTTGTTCCCATTTCGATTGACACGCGTTTGCTTACAGATGATGGTAACACACTTTCTTTATAAGCTACATCTTGTGCGTCAAATAATGTAGTCGATGGCATTGAAACAACTGACACATCCACGCCTTCTTTTTCATATAACGCTGCTTGTGCATCCATCGCTAATTTCACTTCTGATCCAGTCGCGATTAAAATACCATCTGGTGTGTCACGTCTTGATGGTGACAATACGTATGCACCACGTGCCACGCCTTCATAGGCTTTTTCTTTTGTTCCTTCAAGAACTGGTAAGTTTTGTCTTGATAAAGCTAAAACAGTTGGTGTTTCTGTTGAAGTTGCAGCCAATTTCCATGCTGCTGATACTTCATTCCCATCAGCTGGACGAATTAAGTTTACATTTGGCATACCACGTAAACTTGATAATTGTTCGATTGGCTCATGCGTTGGTCCATCTTCACCAACTGCAATTGAATCATGTGTTAACACAAATGTTACTGGTGCTTTTTGAATCGAAGATAAACGTAACGCTGGACGTAAGTAATCAACGAATACAAAGAATGTTCCACCATACACACGTGTTCCACCATGTAATGAAATACCATTCATCGCTGCTGCCATACCAAATTCACGAACACCAAACCAAATATTACGGCCTTCATATTGTCCTGGTTCAAAATCTTTTTCAGCTGCTACCATGGTATTATTTGATGATGATAAATCTGCAGATCCTCCCCAGAATGATGGAATTTCTTTAGATAATACTTGAATGGCTTCTTTGCTTGTCACACGACTTGCAGCACTTTCACCAAGTTCGTATGTTGGTAAAACAGATTCCAAATCAACTGTCACGTCACCTTTGAAGGCTTCTTCAAATTGTTTCGCTAGTTCTGGATAAGCTGCTTTGTAATCAGCAAATAGTTTTTGCCACTCTGCTTCTGCTTTTTCACCTTTTTCTACCATATCAGCGTGGAAACGTGTTGCCACTTCTTCTGGTACAGTAAATGCTGGGTAATCCCAACCGTAAGATTTTTTAGCAAATGCCACTCCTTCAGCTCCAAGTGGTGCACCATGTACTTTATTTGTTCCTTCATTTTCAGCACCAAAACCAATCACAGTTTTGACTTCAATCATGGTTGGTTTCGCTGTTTCTTTTTGTGCGGCTTCAATAGCATTTGCGATTTCTTCTAAATCATTGCCATCTTTTACTAAAATATGTTGCCATCCTGATGATTCAACACGGCCCTTTACATCTTCAGTAAATGATTTATCTAATGGTCCATCTAAAGAAATATCATTTGAATCATATAAAACGATTAATTTACCAAGTTTCAAATGACCAGCTAAACTGATTGCTTCTTGAGAAATACCTTCCATTAAATCACCATCACCACATAAAGCATACGTGTAATGGTCAACAATGTTAAATTTATCTTTGTTATATGTTGCAGCGAGGTGCGCTTCTGCCATCGCAAACCCAACACTCATTGCAATCCCTTGACCTAATGGACCAGTTGTTGCTTCAACGCCATCTGTATGATGTACCTCTGGATGTCCTGGTGTTAAACTATCCCATTGACGGAATTTTTTTAATTCCTCCATTGGTAAGTTATAACCTGACAAATGAAGTAAACTATAAAGCATTGCTGAACCATGTCCTGCAGATAATACAAAGCGGTCGCGGTCTGCCCATTGTCTTGATGTTTTAGGATTTACCTTTAAGAATTTTGTCCAAAGAGTGTAAGCCATTGGTGCAGCTCCCATTGGTAATCCTGGATGTCCTGAATTTGCTTGTTGAATCATGTCTAAACTAAGTGTACGAATCGTATTCACGCCTAGTTGATCAGTTTGATCAAATAACATATAACGCCCTCCTATTTAGGTTTTATTTACCTTTATTACATTCTACATCGAATATTTTATTTTTACAAGCGTTTTTATAGAAATAAAAACATAAGGTTATCTATCATGTAAACCTTTTTCTTTTTGAATTTGTTTTAATTTTTCAGGCGTAACATCTGTTCCTTCTTCATCAACAACTTTCATTCCTTCAATATGATTTCTCATACCTTTTCTAAAACTATCTAAATATTCTTCTCGCAATAATTGTTGCTCTTTTTTTTCAACGTCTGTTAATCCTTCTGTTGTTTTTGATTTGTTTGCTAATTCGTTTATTCTTGCTAATTTTTTTTCACTTAACATGAGTGTAAACCTCCTTAAAGTTCTAATTAAATAGTATCTTAAAAGGAATAAAAAAACAATTAATTGTAACAAAAAAGTGCGAACATGCGTTTGATTTTAATAAAAATTTATGTTACACTCGAAAAAAAGGAAATGAGGTATCATTATGTCAACTAAACGTTCTTCTAGACAATTAGACGTTTTAAAATACATACACGAACAAGTTGAAGAAAAAGGGTATCCTCCAACTGTTAGAGAAATCGGAACAGCTGTCAACCTTTCATCAACGTCAACCGTTCATGGGCATCTTTCTCGTTTAGAAAAAAAAGGCTTGATTAGTCGTGACCCTACTAAACCAAGAGCTATTGAATTAACAAGCGAAGGATTAAAAATGATTGGTATCAACTCACCTTTCATTCCAATGTTAGGTGTAGTAACTGCCGGCGAACCAATTTTAGCTGTTGAAGAAGCATCAGACTTTTTCCCACTACCACCTGACTTAAAATATGAAGAAAACAGTTTATTCATGCTTACGATTCGTGGTGATAGTATGATAAACGCTGGCATATTCGATGGTGATCATGTTATTGTCAGAAAACAATCGTCAGCTGTTAATGGTGACATCGTCATTGCCATGACAGATGAAAACGAAGCAACATGTAAGAGGTTTTTTAAAGAAAAAAATCATATTCGTTTGCAACCAGAAAATGACACAATGGAACCTATCATATTAAGCAATGTCTCAATTTTAGGCAAAGTTGTCGGCCTTTATAGAAATCATATTTAATAAAGCATGATGTTATGCTTTATTTTTTTCTTTACAAAGAGAACGGATGTTTGTATAATAATTTTATGAATAAGAACGCACGTTCGTAAAAATTAAAGGAGTGTTTGTATGTTTGCTATTAGACGATATGCTTTAATCTTAATTGTTTTAATTATTGGAATTATTTTAGGTACTTTAGGACTAGATGTGGCACTGATTATTTTGACTCCTCTTGTGTTACTTTGGTTAATGCTTTGGGATGAGAAAAGTTATAAACGTTCGCAACAAAAAAATCACCATCTGTCTTATAAAAAATAGTCATTGCTTTTTATAGATGATTCATCTAACCTTAACTTAAAAGAAAGGATGATACGTTTGTCAAAAGAAACAATTGAACTAACTCGTGAATTAACCAATATACCTTCTCCAACTGGAGATACATCAACCATTATTGATTTTATTTATCATGAAATGACTTCTTATGGTTATGAACCAACTATTAATAATAAAGGCAGCCTAATTATCACTGTTCCAGGTAAAACTTTAGATAAAGAGAGATTTATTACGGCTCACATTGATACATTAGGTGCAATGGTTCGTGCGATAAAACCAGATGGACGATTGAAACTTGATTTAATTGGCGGATTTAACTTTAATGCCATTGAGGGTGAATATTGTACGATTCACACGCAAGAAAATAAAACTTACACGGGAACCATCTTAATGCATCAAACGAGTGTCCACGTTTATAAAGATTCAGGAACAGCAAAACGCGACCAACAAAACATGGAAGTAAGAATTGATGAAAAAGTTTCTTCTAAAGAAGATACAGAAAATTTAGGTATTCAAGTAGGTGACTTTATTAGTTTCGATCCACGAACAGTGATTACACCTTCTGGATACATAAAATCTAGACATTTGGACGATAAAGTTAGTGCTGCTATTCTAATGAATTTTTTAATTAATCTAAAAGAAACTAATCAAACGCTACCATACACAACTCACTTTTTCTTCTCAAAC
Organism: Vagococcus martis; assembly: GCF_002026305.1. Lineage (NCBI taxonomy): Bacteria > Bacillati > Bacillota > Bacilli > Lactobacillales > Enterococcaceae > Vagococcus > Vagococcus martis. Next base: position 485,443 of record NZ_MVAB01000001.1, read on the forward strand.
AATGAAGAAATTGGTTATGGTGGTAACTCTAATATTTCTCCAAATGTTGTTGAATATGTCGCTGTTGATATGGGAGCTATGGGAGACGATCAACAAACAGACGAATACACTGTATCCATCTGTGTAAAAGATGCTAGTGGGCCTTATCATCTTGGTTTAAGAAATCATTTTGTTTCTATTTGTAAAGAAAAAAATATTCCTTATCAACTTGATATCTATCCATATTATGGAAGTGATGCCTCTGCAGCTATGAGAGCTGGAGCAGATGTGAAGCATGGATTAATTGGAGCAGGGATTGAATCTAGTCATGCTTATGAAAGAACACATAAGGAATCAATCCAATCTACTGAACACCTAGTATCAGAATACTTATTTAGTTCTTTGTCATAATAAAAAAACAAACTCATAGAGTTTGTTTTTTTATATAAAACTATTTCACTTGACCTTTTCTTGTTTTCGTCGTATGGTTAGTTCATAAGCTTATATTATAGTGTGGTTTTTTAGCCATGATGAGCAGGCAATATATGGGTTGCTTAAGTCCTTAGTCTCCATATTTAACTTAGTAATTAGTATTTAATTGTTAAGATTGCCTCAAAAGGTATAATATAGTCTTATCGTTCGTTATTGATATGTTTAACACGCTTATCAATATCACTAGATTAATCGACTAGCTCATCACAACGATTACGTCTACATGAACTAAATAACGAACTAATTAAGATGTTATATTCTAAAGGAGGAAATTATTTATGTCAGTAGTGTTAAAAGTAGAAGAAAGAGCGACTAGACCAAGATCTATCCGCAGAAAATTAAGAGAAGAAGGTCGTGTACCAGGTGCTGTAAACGGTAATGGTATCCAAAACTTGTCTATCTCTGTAAATGCTCGTCAATTGGAAAAAGATATCCGAGAAAACGGTATGAACGCGGTATATGTACTAGATTTAGACGGTAAAAAAATCAGTACATTATTACATACTTATGAATTAGATACATTTACTAAATCTTGGGTTCATGTTGAATTCTTAGCTGTAGATATGTCTCAAGAAACTGAAGTTGAAGCAGAATTGTCACTTGTTGGTACTCCTAAAGGGGTTAAAGCTGGTGGTGTTCTTGAACAAAACTTATACACTGTAGTTGTTTCTGCAACTCCTGATAAATTACCAGAACGTGTTGAAGTTGATATTACTAACTTAGAAATTGGTGATTCTTTAGTAATTGCTGATATTCCAAAACATGAAGAATTCTCTATCGTAACAGATGCTGAAGAACAAATCTGTTCTGTATCTGAAATGTCAGCTGCTGTTGAAGAAGATGCTGAAACAGCTGAAGCTGCTGAACCAGAATTAGTTAACGCTAAAACTGAAGAAGACTAATTTTACCATAATGCAAACTGGACTTTTATAAGTCCAGTTTTTTTATACCTTAAGAGATTACTAAAATTAACAAATATCCCCTACTCTTTTGTTCTTTGTATGATAAAATACTTAGTGAATTACTCTTATTTAAAAGAAAGTAGGTTAATTGTATGGTTGGTATAGATAAAATAAATTTTTACACTCCAAATACGTATATCGATTTAGAAGAATTGGCAAAACATCGAGGCGTTGATCCCGCAAAATTTACAATAGGTATTGGTCAATCTAAAATGTCAGTCCCACCTATTAGTCAGGATACTGTCAGTATGGCAGCTAATGCAGCCTACCCTCTACTTACGGATAATGATTTAAATAACATAGATTTAATTGTCGTAGGTACAGAAACAGGTGTTGATGAGTCTAAGTCTGTTGCCTCATTTATTCATGATTTGTTGGGCATCCATCCTTTTGCTAAATCCGTTGACTTGAAACAAGCATGTTTTGGTGCAACTGCTGGACTTATGATGGCTGTTGATTTTGTAAGATTACATCCTGATAAAAAAGCCCTAGTTATTGGGTCTGATATTTCAAGATACGGTCTTAATAGTTCTGGAGAAGTAACACAAGGTGCTGGAGCAGTTGCCATGATAGTGAGTTCTAATCCAAAAATTATTGAAATCGAAGAAACTTCTGTATCAATGACAAAAAGTATTTTTGATTTTTGGCGCCCAAACTATTCTAAAACTGCCATTGTAGATGGAAAATTCTCAAATGAAGCGTATATTTCTTTTTTCAGTGATTTATGGGAAGAATACTCTAAACGTACTAATCTGTCACTAGAAGATTTTTCTGCTTTTTGTTTCCATTTACCTTATACAAAAATGGGGAAAAAAGCTTTACTACCACTTTTAGAAAAAGAAGAACCAAAAAACAAAGACTTATTACTAGAAAACTACCAATATAGCACAACCTACTCTCGTGATATCGGAAACATTTACACTGGTTCATTGTATTTAAGTTTTATGTCCTTGATTGAACATGCGTCATCTTCTCTTAACGCAACTGATCGCATTGGTTTCTTTAGTTACGGTAGTGGTGCTGTAGCAGAAATATTTACCGGCAAATTAGTTGATAATTTTAAAGATTCTTTATTAGCGGCTGAACATGAAAAACTACTAACCAATAGAATAGATTTATCTATCGAAGACTATACGACGATGTTTAATGAAGAATTAAGCATTGATTCAGATGGTAATCATTTGTTTAATCAAGATAAAACAGACAATGGCGTCTTTTTCTTTAAAGGTACTGATAATCATCAACGTCTATACGGTAAAAACTAAATTGCAAGGAGAGTATTTTAGTGACGAATTTATTTAATAAGTTTTATAAGAAAACACGAGATGAAAGACTCTCTATCTTACTTAGTGAGCATTATCTAGACGACGAAGACTATTGCTTGTTTAAAACTAATTCACCTTTAGATAATGACGTGGCTAATTCTCTAATTGAAAATCAATTAACTCAATTTCCACTTCCTTTAGGTGTTGCACTGAATTTTCTGATTGATGGTGAAGAAAAAATCATTCCAATGGTTGTTGAAGAACCTTCTGTTATAGCTGCTTGTAGCAATGCTGCTAAATTAGCTAGACCAAATGGTTTTAAAACATCTATCGAAACTTATTTGAAACGTGGGCAAATTATCTTAACAGGCGTAACGAATCCAAATGACGCTGAAAAGCTAATTTTGTCACAGTTTGATAAAATTAAAGAAGTCGCAGATAAAGCTCACCCATCAATCATAAAACGTGGTGGTGGGTTAAAAGAGATTACTTGCGACATTTTTGAATCTGAAAACGACAATGATACATTTTTAACTGTCTATTTATTAATAGATGTCCAAAAAGCTATGGGAGCGAATATTATCAATACCATCCTTGAAGGTGTCACTCCATTTATTGTTGATTTAGTCGGTGGTGAAGCACTGATGTCTATTTTGAGTAACTACAACACCGAGTCTCTTGTCACTTCGACTTGCTCGATTCCTTTTAATAAACTTGGGAATCAAACAACTAGTGGAAAAGACATTGCTCAAAGGATTGAAAAAGCCACACAATATGCCAACCTCGATACATATCGTGCCGTCACTCATAATAAAGGTATCATGAATGGGGTTGATTCTGTTGTTATTGCAACGGGAAACGATCCGCGTGCTGTCTCTGCTGCTGCTCATGCATATGCTAGCAAGAATGGCGCATATCAAAGTATGACAGAATGGCACGTGCAAGATGAGTATTTAGTTGGAAAACTGACTTTACCGATGTCAATTGGTAGCGTGGGAGGAGCTATTTCAGTTCTTCCTATGGCACAAGCAAATTTGAATATGATGTCTATATCAACGTCTGAAGAACTTGCTAGAATAATTGTTTCAGTAGGTCTTGCTCAAAACCTTGCCGCACTGAAAGCACTGGTTAGTGATGGTATTCAAAAAGGGCATATGACATTACATGCAAGCTCTCTAGCTATACAAGTTGGCGCCACAGGGGATGAAATAGAACTAGTCACAGAAAAACTAAGACAGTCTCCCCATATGAATACCCAAACAGCCACAGATATTTTAAACCAGTTAAGACAAAAATAAAAGAGGCTGACCCAAAAGTCTTAAACATAGAAAAATCCCATGAAATCAGCTTATTAAAACACTGACTTCATGGGATTTCTATTTTGTTAGTTTAGTTATTTTCATTTAAAAAGTTACTTTTGGGTCAGCCTCTTTTAAATTATAATAAATGATTATCTTTTAATAACTCTTCGACAAATGTACCTTGAATTTTTTTCAGTTCATGTTTTTCAACTTTGCTCATTAACCAAGGTACTTTTATTTCAGGGAGAGTTTTCTTATCTGTTAAGTAATAAGTCGCACGAAGTAACGTACGGATGTCAAATGCTGATGCGAATACTTCAGGTACACCTCTATCAACGTCCATTAATTCGTACACAGCTTCCATCGCTGTTCTAACTGAATACTCTGTCGTAAAGACTGTGTCTCGTTTAGTTTCTGCAAAATTCCCAATGAAGGCTATATTTTTAGAGCCATTTGGGACAACTAATGGTCTATCACCATTTGCTCTTGGCATAAAGTAAGACGTAATAAATGGCATGTAAGTTGGGACAACATTGACAGAATTTTTAGCTAAATCATCAATTTTTTCAACAGGTACCCCAATATGATACAACCATTCTTTCGCTATTTCTTCACCAGTACATGAGGTAATTGGTTTTTTCACATAATTTCCATCTTTGTTTGAACACAATGCGTAAAACCAAATAACTAACTCATCTTTAGGTTGTTTTTTAAAGTGTGGTTGACGATTAATAGTGTAACTTTGACGCCAATTTGAATCTTCAGAATACACAATCCCACCTGTTACAACTCGACCTGAATAAGGATCTCTTTTACTGATATTTTCAAGATATGGTGCTATTTTTTTATCTAATGTTGTGATTGTAGCAGACACTACCCAACTCTCACTTGGTAAATTTTCACAGAATTTTTCCGGGCGACCAAACTCGTCACATTGTTCTGCTAATTTTTTCCATAGATTCCAACTGCCACCAAGGTCCTCTGCACTTGGAATTGGCGCTGGTGTTGTTTGTGTACCATAAGTTGAACTTTCAGTGATTGAACCATTTGTTACAAACACTAAATCGTCTTCTTTTAACTCGATTGTTTGTTCTTTACCGTCTACTATTAATTCTAATTTTTCAGCTATTTTTTGATTGTTAGCACAATTCACAATGATATTATCAACTTTTGTATTGTATTGGACTGTCACACCTTGCTCAGTTAAATAGTCAACTAATGGCATCACTAGAGACTCATACTGATTGTATTTGGTGAATTTCAATGCACTAAAATCCGTTAAGCCATCAATATGATGAACAAAACGCATTAAATAGCGTCGCATTTCCATTGCTGAATGCCAGTTTTCAAAGGCAAACATTGTACACCAATATTTCCAAAAATTCGAGTCAAAAAATTCTTGTGAAAAGACTTCGTCAATTCTTTTATCTTGTAAGTCATCTTCTTTAGTTAAACACAATGAGATAATTTCTTTTAATCCTTTTTCAGTCAATGTAAATTTTCCATCAGTATCTGATTGAATACCTTGGCTATGAATCAAGCGACATTTTGATGAGTTTGGGTCTTCTTTATTTAACCAATAAAATTCATCTAATACTGAGGCATTTTCTACCTCTAACGATGGAACTGAACGATATAAATCCCATAAACATTCAAAGTGATTTTCCATCTCACGACCGCCACGTATAACAAAACCATAGTGATCTTTATCAATCCCATCAAGAGATCCACCTGGAAGTGGTAATTCTTCTAAAATCGTAATTTTGTTACCTGGTAATTGAGCATCTCTGATTAAAAAAGCTGCCGCAGATAATGAGGCTAATCCTGATCCTACTAAATAGACGGCTGAAATGTTATCTGTTCTTTCTGGTTTCTTTGGTCGAGCAAATGCTTCATAATTTCCATTACTTGTATACATTATCATAACCTCCAGTATTTGTTTCTACCCTTACTAAAGACTATTCTAACGCACACAATCTAAAAAAAACTTTTATTTAATGCGTTTAAAATGACAAAAAAGACCATTTACTCCACGAAAGTTAAAATTCTTATAAGAACAATTTGTACGCATTATAAAAATTGACAAAAAGAACGCCAATTATCACAAATTGATAAATTGTCGTCACTTTTTCTGACGATACTATTTTACTTAAATAGGCTCCTAAAAAGCCACCAATAATACCAGCTGGAATGATATAAATAAGTAGGCTTAAATCAAATTGAGAAAATCCGGTACTTACTGAAATCGTGATAACCTTTGATAATTGTGAAAAAAGAATCGTAATAATGGAATATACTGTGGCATCTTTAATGGGCACTTGAAATAGCATCATCAATAGAGCCACATTTAAAGGACCGCCACCTATTCCCAGAAAGCTAGCAATCGCTCCTAAAAATAACCCACATCCTAGAATAGAAATCGTACTGTTTAAGTGGTACCCTTTCCAGTGCTTTTTACTGTATGCGTATGAGAAGAGTAATGTTGCCACAATCAAGATGATTTGAACCAATGAGACAATTCTTTCAGAAGGCATGATACCTACTAGTTTATCTAACCCAAGACTTCCAAAGATACCACCTAAGACAGAGCCAAATGATAACCATAAAGCAAAAGACCAGTTTATTTTAATCCCATTTTGCACTTGCCTAATTGTTGAAACAATCGACATACTTAAAACAGCTACAGTTGAATAAAATGAAATACTTAATACGTCATGAAATCCTAATGTATCAAATAATGGTTTGATAATCACTCCTCCACCCATACCTGATATGGCACCTATGCTATTTGCAAAAATAATAATGAAAAAATAAATCCAACCAACCATGTTTTCCCTCCTAAAAAAGACTACTTACCTCCTAGTTTATCGGGTGATAAGTAGTCTGTCTATTAATATTAAAGTAAATAAGATAGAAGTGGCGAGATGTTTTTATTGTACGCAATATACAGTCGATTCATCGCACGAGAAAAGGCTGTATAAAGTATTTTTTGATCTCTTACGTCGTTATAATGCTCACTTGACGCACCCCAGAGTAGCACATTATCAAATTCAAGACCTTTAGCTAAGTTAATACTGGTCACCTGTACATCCAATAACTCGTCAAACCAATGTTCAAGTAATGCTTTTTCGTCCTCTGTTTTAACAATAATGGTTAATTTTTCGCCGTTCAATTCTGTTAAAATATCCGTTACAACTTGGTTGATATCAGATAACTCGTTATACTGAATCAGCACAGGTTCTTCTCCTTGTGGTCTGATTGGCACAATTGTTGCATTTTTTGATAAAGATAACTCATTAAATGCTTTCGTAATAGCCCCTGTCGAACGATAACTCGTCAATAGTTGATAGGTCGTCAATTCCTTACCATCAGAGGTAAACAATGCTTCAATTGCTTTAAATGGTGTATTGGTATTGAAAATAGCCTGATTCTCATCCCCCACCATAGTAAAATCACTTTTTGGAAACAACAACAGTAAAAATTGTAACTGTGCTGGAGTGTAGTCTTGCACTTCATCCACTAAGACAAATCGCATATTTGGCATAGTAAGTCGTTCTACGTAATAATGTGTAATCGTCAATATTGCAATAGCTTCATCTAGCGTAATAGGAGCCATTTGTCTTTGATACGTGACACCTGAAAAACCTTTGAATAGCTCATTAAATAAAATCTCCTGATTTAGCCAACGATAACGATTGATTTGCTGCGTTACTTTTTTATATTTCTTTCTTAAAAGTTGTTCAGCATAGCGTGTTAAACTTTTTTCAGAATCATCTTGGATTAAATGACCAAAGTATTTTTCTTGTTGTTCTTCTGTTAAAGATGTGACTTGGTCATGGATTTTTTTAGTTCTAGATTGTTGGATTAAACGTTGATTCCAACTGCTTAACAAGCGTTGTTTTACTCCTTGTACTCGGTCAACATGCGGACTATTGTTTGGTGTTTCATCAAATAATTGTTTGATATGTTCTTTTGAAATAATCGTTTTATCACGTAATGTAATATCATCAAACAATTTACTGCTATCAAACTCACGATAAACATTATCTTTTATGTAATGAATAAACTGACCATCTCTTAAATACTCTGTTTCTTTTGACATGCTTTCTTTAGAAATTCGTTTGAAATAATGTTCTTCTGACTCAATATGTCGACGCATATAACTTTGAGCAAATTGTAACAGTGTCATGTTGCGTGGATTTTTTTCTCCTAATGACGGCAATACGTCTGACACGTATTGGATAAACGCTTTGTTTGGAGACAGTATCAACACATCTTCAGAGGTAATTTCATCTTGCATATTATATAGTAAGTACGCGATTCGTTGCATAATAGCTGATGTTTTCCCACTACCTGCGACTCCATTGACTAACATATAAGGCGTACTTGTGTCGCGAATAATCACATTTTGTTCTTTTTGAATTGTCACTGTGATGTCACGCATTTTTTTGGTATCATCTTTTGCTAAAGCATCGAGCAATACATCGTCTTGAATCGACACCATCGTATCGAAATAAGTAATCAGCTTGTCTTTTTCAATGACAAATTGACGTCTTTCTTCAATAGATGTTTCAATGGTATTTCCTCTCACGTTATATGATGAAGGGCCTATTTCATTATTATAAAATAGTTCAGCTATTGGAGAACGCCAATCATAAATCAAGTTATCATTATTAGCATCTGAAAAACCATGCATCCCAATATAAAAAGACTCTGGCTCTTCTTCATCTAAAAAGTCGACTTTAATTTTTCCAAAATATGGATTTTCTAATAATCGATTAACTTTATCTAAAGTAACTTCCCCATTTCTAATTTTGATATTATATTGATCAATTTCACGATTTTTCATTTCTATTTGAGAAAAACTATCTAACTTATCAGATATGCCATCTACATTTAGTTTAATGTCTTCTGTAATTTTGCTCATCATCGTTTGACCAGATTGCTTTGTTTCATTTAACCACTCACTAAGTGTTTTTTGTGTTTTCTGCAACTGATGATACGTTGATTTCAAATAATCTTCTTCTTGTTGTCGAATTTTTTCAGACATTGATGTTCATTCCTTTCAACATGGAACTGCATTATTAAAGAATAACCATATCATCATTTTTTTTCTAAGACAAGATAAGAACACTCGTTTAGCGAAATAATCTAAAAAACTGCGGTAAATACTTAAAAAGTATCCCCACAGTTTACTATATTTTTATTTATACATATGTAATGGATAAGTCGTAAATTCTACTTCGTTTAATTTTTCTGCTGTGATAAATCCTGCTGGTGCTTGTAATAATGAAGGAATGCGATTCACAACAGTCGCACATGTATGAGCCACAGTATCTGGTTTTTCAACTGAGAATACCATATTTGGTTCACCTTCAATCACCCAGTCACACATATCGCCATCAGTTTCCCCATATACTTTACCAATACACTCTACTTCTAACTCTGGACCTTGGATCGTTTTCACTATTGTCACTGCAGACATTCCAACAGCATCACCTTTAGGAATCGTTTTACCTAATGTTTCTGAATACACGTCTTCATCTAAAACAAATGGTACATTTTTTTGTGAAATTGATTTAATGGTCCAATTCATTTTAGCACAAATGCCCTCTGCAGCATTCCACATATATGATGGTAAACTTTCTGCTTGTGCTACTTCTGTCTCAAATTGTTCTAGCGTTAAACCAGCACCATGTGCTTTTGCTAAAGCCAAGCCATAATCTTCTACATTATAACTTGCTGCTCCTTTAATTTTTTTAATGCTGTTCATACCAGCCATCATTAAACTCGGCATGTTTACCCAGTAGATGTCTTGCATACCACTACCAGTAATTGTTACGTGATGTTCTTTTGCTAATTTATCTAAATAATTTGTTTCAACTGGTGATGTATTCCATGGATAAATCGCTTCTTCACAAGTAGTGATAACATTCACATTATTCTTTAAACATTTTTCAAAAAATGGTGTCATCTCAGGCATATAACTAAAGATTGTTACGACAGCAACATCAGCGTCAGTTTCTTCTAATACTTTATCTGCATCATCAGAAATAAGTATACCTGTTTTACGTCCTAGTTTTGCAAAGTCACCTATATCAGTCCCTACAAGGTTTGGATTGTTATCAATAGCACCAACAATTTCTGCTCCATGCTCAACTAAATAACGAACCATAACCTCTGCCATTTTACCGCATCCGTATTGAATTACTCTTATTTTTTCTAACATTTCGTATCCCTCTTCCTTTTGTTATTTTATTCACATTTATAGTATAATGTCTATAGTAACTATACAGTCAAGGAGAGTTTTTATGAAAAATTTAATTCGTATTGGAGAATTTGCTAAATTAAATAATATGTCTATCCAAACATTAAGATATTATGAAAGTATTGATCTATTACATCCCTACTATATAAACCCAGAAACAAATTATCGCTATTATCATTTATTACAATCACCTATTATTGATAGCATTCAGTTTTTAAAAAGTTGTAATCTTTCACTAGATGATATCAAACATCTTCTAAATGAAGAAACGCCTGATGAAAAGATACACGAAACATTGGCATTAAATCTTGACGCATTAAAAGAACAACAAAAAAAGATTCAACAACAAATCAATATCACTGAAACGTTTTTAAATAATAATATGATTTACCAAAAAAATAGAGAAATTCAATCTTTTGAATATCAATCATTTCCAACTCGTTACCTATATACGTACACAATTGATACCAATATCTATGATTTATCTAGCATGGAGTACGAAAGTTATCTGAGACAGTTCAAACAGTCACTTGCAACACATCATTTACCTAATCTACAGTTCAGTCATGTTGGCTCTATCATCAAACAAACTGATTTACTTCAAGATAATCTTTACTCCAATACTTTTTTTGTTTTTTGTTCGGCTGATTTGAAACATTTACCAAATGTTGTGACTTTAAAATCTAGTGAATTTGCGATTGATTACTGTCAGTCTTTCGATGAAGAAAAAAAGATGTTTCATACCTTTAAACACAAAGTGACTACCTCACACAGACGAATTAATGGGGACTATTTATGTGAAGTTGTCAGAGAAATGCCACACACTTCAAAACTAGAGAGAAATATGTTTATTAGAATCCAAATACCAGTTAGTCAATAAAAACCTTTTTGCATTTCAGTTCTTTTTTTAGTACGATAGCGATAATAAGTAACGTAGAAAGGGTCGAGCAATATGGTCAAACATAAAAAAATTATATTACCTAAGTATCAACAAGTAGCAATTGAAATTGCTGAACGAATTGATACAAATTACTATAAAGTTGGTGACAAAATTCATGCCAGATCAACTTTAGCTAATACTTTTAGCGTATCACCCGAAACAGCAAGAAAAGCTGTAAATATTTTAGTTGATGTTGGTATTATGGAAGTGAAGCATGGAAGTGGTGTCATTGTAGCATCAAAAGAAAAAGCAACCTCTTTTTTATCACAATATAAAGATGTCCAAAACATTGAAGAAATCAAACAAGACTTACTAATGAATATTCAACAACAAAAAAAAGAATTGGATGACTTAACTGATTTAGCGAATTTACTTGTTTCACAAACAAAAAAAATTAATCATGCTAATCCTTTACTACCTTCAGAACTGATTTTAACTGAACATGCAAAATACTTAGAGAAAACCATCAAAGACTTAAATCTATGGCAAGAAACATCGGCTACAGTTGTGGCGATTTTACATGAACAACAATTACTCATCTCCCCTGGTCCTTACGCAAAAATCTCTGCAGGTGATACATTATATTTCATTGGAGATGAGTTTTCCAAACAACGCCTTTCAAACTTTTTTTATCCATCATAATCCTAGTTATATCAAGCCTTATTATCATTTTATTTTCAGAAAATATGATAATAAGGCTTTTTTATCTTTGACAAAGTGACCATTTCGTTATAACATAGTGTGGTCACTTCGAGTAAAAAAGAATTTATATAAAGGAGTTTTGTAATGACTAAAGTAAAAGTTGAAAATTTGACCAAAATTTTTGGTAAAAAACAACAACAACAGGTTGCTTTACAAATGGTAAAAGAAAAAAAATCTAAAACAGATATTGTCAAAGAAACTGGGGCAACTGTTGGTGTATATGATGTTAACTTTGATGTTAAAGAAGGCGAGATTTTCGTTATCATGGGGCTTTCTGGTAGTGGTAAATCTACATTAATTCGTTTAATTAATCGAATTATCGAACCAACATCTGGTGATATTTATATTGATGGACAAGATATTGCCAAACTTGATAAAGATGAATTAAGAGAAGTAAGACGTCATAAAATGAGTATGGTATTCCAAAACTTTGGACTGTTTCCTCATCGTACTATTTTAGAAAATACAGAATATGGTTTAGAAGTTCGTGGCGTTGAAAAAGAAGAACGACAACAACGTGCCGAAAAAGCGTTAGAGAATTCTGGCTTACTTACTTTTAAAGACCAATACCCTGATCAATTATCAGGTGGGATGCAACAACGTGTAGGATTAGCACGTGCCTTAGCAAATGATCCAGAAATCTTATTAATGGACGAAGCCTTTTCAGCACTTGACCCATTAATTCGTCGTGAAATGCAAGATGAGTTAATTGAATTGCAAGATAAAGTAAAAAAAACCATCATCTTTATCACCCATGATTTAAATGAAGCATTGAGAATTGGGGATAGAATTGCATTAATGAAAGATGGTCAAATTATGCAAATTGGTACTGGTGAAGAAATCCTAACAAATCCAGCCAATGATTACGTCCGTGAGTTCGTTGAAGATGTTGACCGCTCAAAAGTCTTAACGGCGCAAAATATCATGGTACCTGCTATTACAACAAATCTTGATATTGATGGACCAAACGTTGCTTTACAACGTATGAGAAGTGAAGAAGTCAGCATGTTAGTCGCAATAAATAAAAAACGTGAATTGTTAGGTACTATTACAGCAGATGCTGCAGCACAGGCTAGAAAAAACAAACAAACACTACAGGATGTTTTAGATAAAAATATCATTACTGTAGACAAAGACATGTTAATTAGTGATATCTTCCCTCTTATCTATGATTCTCCAACGCCTCTTGCTGTTATTGACAATGAAGATAACGATCGTTTATTAGGTGTTGTAATTCGGGGAAGCGTAATTGAAGCTCTAGCTGATACTACTGATGAAAACGAGGTGATGGATAATGAATAGTTTATTAATGAACGCTTTACCAGTTGCAGATTGGGTGGAAAATATAACGGATTGGTTTACAAATACCTTTTCTGGATTATTCTCTTTAATTGAAACTTTAGGGAAACAAATAATGGGGGGCATGACAAATTTATTAACTGCCATTCCACCACTGATTTTTATTATTTTAATGACTGCTCTAGCTTTCTATATTTCGGATAAGAAAAAGGGGCTGACTATTTTCACATTCCTTGGTCTATTGTTTATTTTAAACCAAGGTCTATGGGCTGATTTAATGAATACAGTAACTCTCGTTTTAATTTCAAGTGTTCTCTCTATTATTATTGGGGTTCCTCTTGGAATTTTAATGGCAAAAAGTGATAAAGCACAAGCTGTTTTAACTCCTATCTTAGACTTTATGCAAACAATGCCTGGGTTTGTTTATCTAATCCCAGCAGTAGCGTTCTTTGGTATAGGAATGGTTCCAGGTGTATTTGCTTCAGTTATATTCGCATTACCACCAACTGTTCGTTTTACAAATTTAGGAATTCGCCAAGTCCCAGAAGAATTAGTCGAAGCAGCCGATTCATTTGGTAGTACAGGGAAACAAAAATTATTTAAATTAGAATTACCGTTAGCAAAAAGTACTATCTTAGCCGGTATTAATCAAACAACGATGCTTGCCCTATCAATGGTTGTTATTGCATCAATGATTGGTGCTCCTGGATTAGGTCGTGGTGTATTATCTGCTTTACAAAGAGCTCAAGTTGGTAATGGATTCGTTAATGGTTTAGCTTTAGTTATTTTAGCGATTATCATCGATCGATTCACACAATATGTTAATAAACCACGTGCTAAAAAAGCAAAAGCCACAAATCCTAAGCAGAAAAAAGTAACAATTATTGCTGCTGTTGTCGTTCTAGTTGCTGCCATTGGGTCATCTATGTTTCTATCTTCAAATAAATCAAGTGATAAAAAAATTAACTTGGCTTATGTTGAATGGGATTCAGAAGTTGCCTCAACACATGTATTAGCAGAAGTATTAAAGCGTCAAGGCTTTGACGTTGAAACAACACCACTAGATAATGCTATTATGTGGGAATCTGTTGCATCAGGAAAAACTGATGCTAGTGTATCTGCTTGGTTGCCAAGTACCCATAAAGCTCAAGCTGATCAATATAAAGACAAAATTGATATTCTTGGTCCAAACTTAGATGGAGCAAAAGTTGGTTTAGTTGTTCCTAGTTATATGGATGTTTCTTCTATTGAAGATTTATCAAACCAAGCTGATAAAACTATTACGGGCATTGAACCTGGAGCTGGAGTCGTAACAGCTGCTAATAATACAATTAAAGCTTATCCAAACTTAAGTGATTGGAAAGTTGAAACATCTTCTTCTGGAGCAATGGTAGTTGCTCTTGATCAAGCAATCAAAAATAAAGAACCAATTATTATTACAGGTTGGACTCCTCATTGGATGTTCTCTAAATATGATTTAAAATATTTAGAAGATCCTAAAGAAGCGATGGGCGCTCCTGAACAAATTAACACATTTACTCGTTTAGGGTTGAAAGATGATTCGCCAGAAGCTTATAAAATCCTAAAAAACTTCAACTGGACAACCGAAGATATGGGAACAGTTATGTTAGCTATTAATGAAGGAGAAAGTCCTGAAGTAGCTGCTAAAGAATGGGTTGATAATAATCAAGATAAAGTAAATAGTTGGTTAAAATAGAACAACAAAAAGCTCGCCAAAATTATGGCGAGTTTTTTTATTTGTCCTCATTTGAAATAGCTTTTTGAGAAACTCTTGCAGTTAGAAAACTACCTAATAATATCACTATAATACTACCTATCATGACAGGCTCTGATTCAAACCATTTTTGTGTCTGCGGCAATCTACTTACTATAGTAAAAAAAGTAATCCCCCACCCAAAAACTAAATAACTATAATAAGGTTTGTTTTTTCTCTTAATAATATAATACGACATGACTATCATTGCTAACACTATAACAATCATTGATACATATAAAGGAACTGGAAGAGATAAAAACTTATTTCCTATCATAACCGAACCAATGTAGCCCACTGTTAACAATCCGCCAATAACAAAAGTACCGATATATTCTAGAATTTTTGATTGCTTACTGACTTTAAACGTCATTTTTTCTAAATATTTAAACACACTAAATACTAACAACATGCTGAGTAGTCCATTTAATAAAATGGTCAAAATATTTATTGAAGGATTTCTTTGTGTGAGTGTACTAAATAAAGAAAATCCTGAACTAATTCCAAACACCATATAAAATATGGATAATTTTTTTCTTAAAGGAACTTGTGGCATCTCTTTAAACAACTCATCTAAATAACTTTTCGGTTCTTTACCGAAATAATCTTCAGCTGAAATGCCTGATTCTTGTGCATCAAGTAAATCATATAAGATGTTTAATAATGCAGTTTCGATCATCTCATCATCACCAAATAATCCTTTAAATCGTGTATATAGTAATATCTTTTCATAATATTTTTTATTTTCTGGTGTTAATTTATCTCTTAACTCATTATTTTTTTCAATCATTTCCTCTATCATTACCTTATCCCCTTTTTAATATGACATTCACAATGTCACTGAGTTTTTCCCATTGATTATTAAACTCTTCCAAACGGTCTATTCCCTCTTCTGTGAGCGAGTAATACTTACGATTTGGACCATCTGGCGAGGCTCTTAGTTCACCAGAAATCATATGTTGCTTTTCCAATTTTTGTAATAAAGGATACACTGTCCCCGCACTTAAATCGGTGAACCCAAACTGAATTAATTTTTGAACTAATTCATAACCATATGTTGTCTCATCTTTTAAGATAGATAGTACACACCCTTCGAGAATCCCTTTTAATAATTGAGTTTGTTTCATGTTTTCCTCCACTACTATGTCATACCAACTACTGAATATAATATATCACAATACAACTACTATGTAAAACATAATAGCATACAAAAAAACTGACCCCATAATCGGAATCAGTTTTTTTAGTTATTGACGAATCAAATAATCAAACGCGCCTAAAGCAGCTGTTGCACCACTTCCCATAGAGATAATAATTTGTTTGTACGCACTATTTGTACAATCTCCTGCAGCAAAAACGCCTGGAACATTAGTCATACCATGACTATCAACTAAGATTTCACCACGATCTGTTGTGTCAATTGTGTCTGGTAACCATTCTGTATTGGGTACTAACCCAATCAAGATGAACACACCGCTGACATTTAATTCATGTTGTTCTTTAGTATTAACATCTTCATAAACTAATTTTTCAACACTATCACTACCCTCAATTGATTTAGTTGCCGCATTCGTTATCACAGTAACATTAGGTAGTGAATGTAATTTATCTTGTAACACTTTATCGGCTTTTAATTCAGGTAAAAATTCTAGTACATAAACATGTTTCCCCATACCAGCTAAATCAATAGCAGCCTCAATACCAGAATTTCCTCCACCAATAACCGCAATATCTTTGCCTGCAAATAATGGGCCGTCACAGTGAGGACAATAGGCAATCCCTTTATTTTTAAATTCTTTTTCACCAGGTACATTGATGTTTCGCCATCTAGCACCTGTTGAAATAACTAATGATTTCGTTTTTACCACTGCTCCGCTTTCTAGAGACACTTCAACAAAATCATTTTTCTGAATATCTTTTGCTCGTTGATTTTTCATAATATCAACATTGTATTGTTTCACATGCTCTTCGACTTGATTCATCAACTGTGGGCCTTCTATATAAGGTGTGCCAATGACATTTTCAATACCTAATGTATCCATCACTTGGCCACCGAATGTATCAACTACCATTCCAGTGCGGATTCCTTTTCTTGCTGCATAAATTGCGGCAGCTCCACCAGCAGGTCCTCCACCAATCACAAGCACATCATATGGATTTTCTTGATCGATATCACTGATATCAACACTACCAAGAATTTTTTCTAAAATAGTACTCAATTCCATACGACCACTTGAAAATTCCTCACCATTTAGAAAAACGGTAGGCACTGCCATGACTTTTTTCTCATTAACTTCGTCTTGATACATACCGCCTTCAATCATCGTGTGAGAAATGTTTGGATTAACAACACTCATAATGTTTAGTGCTTGAACGACATCTGGACAATTATGGCATGTTAAACTAACAAATGTTTCAAAACTCATTGGCTCATCAATTTTTTTAATCACATTAATTACTGAGTCTTCAACTTTAGGTGCACGTCCACTCACTTGTAATAACGCTAAAATAAATGATGAAAATTCATGTCCTAAAGGCAGTCCTGCAAACGTCACACCACTTGTTTGACCTGGTTGATTAATCTCAAAACTAGGTGTTCTTTTTAATGTTTCTTCAACCAGTGTTAATCGTGGTGACAACTCACAAACTCCTGTTAGGAATTCTCTTACTTTATTTGAAGAGTCACTCTCATCCAAACTCGCTTTAAACTCTATGTCGGATTCAAGTAATTCTAAATACTGCTTTAATTGAGCTTTTGTGTCATTATCTAACATATTTTTCTCCTTATATTTTTCCGACTAAATCAAAACTTGGTTTTAATGTTTCACCATTTTCTTTCCATTTAGCAGGACAAACTTCGCCTGGATTTTCACGTACATATTGTGCTGCACGAATTTTATCAACTAAAACACTTGCTTCACGTCCAATACCATCAGCATTGATTTCAATTGTTTGAACAACACCATCTGGATCAATAATAAATGTTCCACGTTGTGCTGCACCTGCTTCTTCATCTAAAACGTCAAATTGGCGTGAAATGGTATGTGATGGGTCTGCTAACATGATGTATTCAATTTTACCAATCGCATCAGATGTATCATGCCACGCTTTGTGTGTAAAGTGTGTATCTGTTGAACAAGAATAAACTTCCACACCTAACTCTTTCAATGTTGCATATTGCTCTTGTAAGTCTTCTAACTCAGTTGGACAAACAAACGTAAAGTCAGCAGGATAAAAACAAATAATACTCCATTTACCTTTTAAATCTTCATTAGAAACAGAGATAAATTCTCCTTTGTGGTAAGCTTGTGCGTTAAATTCTTCTACTTCTTTTCCAATTAATGACATAATAATAACCCTCCATATATTTATTCGCTCTAATTTAAATGAGCCTTATTTATAATCATTGTAAACAAATAATCTTTTTAAGTCAAACATTAACTTATATAACTGACAACATTCATTAAAATAACACATATTATACATTTATATACTTTTAGCCTATTCTTATTATCACCTAATAACCAGTGACAAACGTTTATTATTTCGTTAAAATGAACTTAGTAAACTCTTTCATTACAGATATAGAGAGGTGTCTTGTGTTTTCAACAATTGTACTACCCTTAGATGGTTTAATAACGGATACAACTTATCTCCACTATGAATGTTTCCTAGATGCTTGTCGTTCTTTTAATATAACTATTCCAAACGAGTTGTCTTTTGAGGAACAAAAAGTATTTCGAAATCATCAGTGGTTAGAAGAGATAGATAACTTGTCACATCAACAAAAGGAGGAACTCATTCTAGAAAAAAATAGGTTATATGATGACGAATTAGACGATATTGATGACGACGATATTTATCCTGGAATTCTCGCATTAATAACTGACGCTCATAAACAAAATGTATTGATTTATGCGGTATCTGACGATGACTTGGCAAATAAATTAATCGAGCAATTAGAACTACCGTCGTATATTAAACTAATCACATCAAATGACTTAAACAAAGTGACATATGATATTCTTGTTATAGATGATTTAGTAACTCTTAATGCTATGGATAATAAACCAATAATATCCATACTGTTATCACAGAATGACCTATCATATTCAACTGATTTCACCATTCAAAATACCGAAGAGTTAACATTATGTTTTTTTTAAAAAATTTGGGAGGAAACCAATGACTTACAATATTACTCACGATAAACAAACAGATATCCATTATATTACCGTTACAAAATCAAATCACAGTGTCACGTTCGTTGATTTTGGGGCTAGAATTCAAAAATGGATCACTCCAGATAGATTTGGTAATAAAGATAACATTTTACTTTCACCAGATACTCCGGAAGAAATTATCAATGATACTGCTCAATTTGGTGCACTAGTTGGACCTGTAGCTGGACGTATTAAAGAAGGAAAATGGAATGGGTATCAATTTGAAAAAAATAATGGGAACCATCACTTGCATGGAGGCAGTAATGGCTGGTGGCATCAATTTTGGGCATTTGATATTGAAGAACATGACGAAGGTACGATTGTTCATTTTATGTTAAAAGACACATTAACAGATTATCCCGGACCAATTTATGTCAAAAATTCTTATAAAGTAACAGATGACGCAATTGAAATGACAACAAGTTGCCACTCTGACAGTGATACAATTGTCAATCCTACTAATCATATTTACTTTAATTTAAATGGTAAGGATAAACAAGATATCACCAATCATCTATTAACCATCCACGCAGATAGTATTTTAGAAACAGATGACGAAACGATTCCTACGGGAGAATTACTTGACGTAACGAACACTGGTTATGATTTTAGACAACCTCGCTTACTAAAAGAAGCCCTAAATTCTTTACCTAACGGCATTGATGATGCTTTTTTACTGACATCTGAACAGCCTCAAATTATATTAAGTCAACCAGATAATGGAAGAAATATTCAGCTATTATCTGATAGGCAAGCTGCTGTTGTGTTTTCTACAACAGGATTTGCTACTGATCAATCAGTATCGGGAGAAAAAATGCATTCTCAATTAGGCATCGCAATTGAGACTCAGGAACTACCTGATGTGGTAAATCATCCTCACTTAGGAAATATTGATCTCAAAAAGCAACAAATTAAAACGTGGCATACTACCTATCAATTCTTTGTTTGATGACATTAATAATCAAAAGGTCAGCCAAAAAGTCACTTTTTAAAATAAAAATCACCAAATTAATAAAACAAAAGTCCCATAAAGTCAGTGTTTTAATAAACTGTTTTCATGGGATTTTTTTTATTTTACGTCTTTTAGGTCACCCTCTTTTTATATTGTTTCTATAAAATTAATTGCAGCTCCGATTAAATTAGCATCATTTTTAAACTGACATGCTGATACTACTGGTGTGATGTGTTGCAATCGAACACTTGCTAACTTTTCATATAACCTTTTTTGTAATTCATCAATCACTTCTGGTCTTTCTGAAATAGCCCCACCAACGATAATCATCTCTGGATCCAAAGCCACTTGTAAATCATATAGTATTTGAGAAATGTTTTCATACATCGTATCCAATAATTCATTGGCTAGTGGATCTCTTAAACTGGCTAATCTAAACAATTGTTTTCCATCAATTACTTCGCCAGTAACTTTTTCATATGCCTTAGTCGCCTTAACAATTGTACCTGTTTCACTCAATATTCTATTTGTATGATTTTTCATCAAACCAAATTCTCCACCAAATAAGTGAGCTCCTTTATAAAGGGAACCATTAATAAATACTGCTCCACCAACACCCGTTCCTAAAACAAGAAATAGTGCGTGATTGACATTTGTCCCCACTCCACAATTCATCTCAGCAATCCCTGCACAATTCGCATCATTTTCAATTCGAATTGGCAATTTAAAAGCTTTTTCAAATATATCAAATATCGGGCAATTATGAAGATATGGTACTGCACTAATGCCATCAATTATCCGAGCCTTAGCATCAACCACACCTGGAGAGCTGATAGCTACTCCTTCTACATCTACCGGGTAATGGTTGATTACTTTCTTCATTTGTTCAATTATTGAATCTAAATTTTTGGGAGTAAAAAATTGTGTATTAAACGATAAACTGCCATCTTCCCACAAACCACATTTTACTGCCGTTCCTCCTATATCAAATACAGCCAAATTTGTCATATTAACACCTCAAAATCCATTATTTTTAGATAATTCTTTAAACCATAATCCGCTTTTTTTTACAGTACGTTGATAGTTATTTTTTAAATCCACACGATAAAAACCATAACGATTTTTATACCCATTTAGCCATGACCAACAATCTACAAATGTCCATGTATGGTAACCAAAACAATTGCTACCTTCTTCAATTCCTCGATGTAGGTATTCTAAATGCTCTTTCATAAACTCAATTCGATAATTATCTATTATCATACCAGATTCATCCATGAAACGCTCTTCATCTGCGACTCCCATCCCATTTTCTGATACATACCAAGGAATATTACCATAATCGTCTTTCATCATTATAGCCACATCATACATCGCTTCTGGATAAATTTCCCATCCACGATAAGGATTAATCCTCTTGTCAGGCCAATCGTATGACTCATAAAAATCCGTCGGAAAAATAGCTGGGTGTCGAATTTCTCTAGGTGCTTGAACTCTCATTGGTTGATAATAATTTATTCCAATAAAATCAACAAGATTACGAGAAATAGCTTTTTTATCATCTGATAAAATATCAGGTGTTAAATCATTTTCTAATAATAGTTCACTTAGTTCAACCGGAATAGTCCCTAATACACATGGATCTAAAAAACTTTTTATTATCAATAAATCAGCTTTTCTTTTTGCTTCTTGATCTTGTCTTTTATCACTTTTAGCATATGTAGGTGTCACATTTAATATAATACCAATTCTACCATCATTTTGAGTATCACGAAATGCTTGAACTGCATAAACATGTGCCATCAGTGTATGAAAACCAACTTGAATTGCTTTTTTTAAATCAATAATAGCTGGGTAATGATAACCATAAAGATACCCACATTCAATATGAACGAGTGGTTCATTAAATGTTACCCAGTCACTCACCAAATCACCAAATAACTCAAAAGCTGTTTTAGCATAAAAATGAAATGCTTCGACTGATTCCCTTGTCTCCCAACCACCTTTTTCCATTAGCCACCAAGGCATATCAAAATGAAACAAATTAACGATTGGATGAATCCCTTCATCTAACATTGTTTGAAAGTAATCTCGATAAAACATCACAGCTTCTTGATTAATCTTTTTCCCATCCGGTAACAATCTTGCCCATGAAATAGAGGTACGATAAGAATTTAATCCAATCTCTTTCATTCGTTTAATATCATTAATGTATTCCTCATACACATTAGACGTGTTTTCCGGTCCTTCATTTGCATGAAATTTCTCAGGATTTAACTCAAACCATTTATCCCATGTTGTCGCACTTTTTCCATTACCTAATGAATGCCCTTCTGTTTGAGGTGCTGATGCTGCTGATCCCCATAAAAAATTAACTGGAAATTTTAACATGATACCCACTCCTTATCTCATTATCTTTACTATCTATTATAAAATAAGATATATCTTTTATAAAGAAAAACATCTAAAAAAATATTTGATATATCATATAATATTGTGAAATTTTTATAATAAAAAAAGAATAGACACCTTTTTGAATACCTGTTCATTCATGTTACATAACTAACTCTATATAAAACAAATCACTTGATATTTAATGAGCATGAAGTTTCGTTAATACCCCTTTTTGTACTTTGTCATTCACAAGCATAATGTTATACATTGATTTTACTTTCTGTTATATTTTGCACATGTCACATATAGATGTATTTGTGATAAATCATACATATAAGGATGGATACAATGAAAGTTGTTGTTATAGGATGTACTCATGCAGGGACATCAGCAGTAAAAAGTATTTTAAAAGAATCACCAGAAGCCGAAGTGATTGTCTATGAAAGAAACGATAATGTGTCGTTCCTATCATGTGGAATCGCACTCTACGTTGGTGGCGTTGTCAAAAATGCGCAAGACTTATTCTACTCAAATCCTGAGGAGCTAGCTTCTCTAGGTGCTACAGTAAACATGGAGCATAATGTGACATCCATCGATACTGAACTTAAACAAGTGACAGCTGTCAACTTGAAAACAAATGAAACAAGCATTACGTCATATGATAAATTAGTGATGACAACAGGATCATGGCCTATTGTCCCTCCTATTCCAGGAATTAAAGCCAATAATATTTTATTATGTAAAAATTATAATCAAGCAAATAAAATCATCGACTCTGCTAAAGATGCCAAAAAAATCGTTGTTGTGGGTGGTGGATATATAGGTATTGAACTAGTTGAAGCGTTTGTCGAATCAGGTAAAGACGTCACCTTGATAGATGGCCTGGATCGTATTTTAAATAAATATTTAGATAAACCTTTTACAGATAAACTAGAACAAGAATTACTTAGTCAAGGGGTCACACTGGCATTAGGAGAAAATGTTGCACGCTTTGAGTCTGATGAGCAATCTAATGTGAAAAAAGTACATACGGCTTCTAAATCTTTTGAAGCAGACATGGTGATTCTGTGTGTTGGATTTAAACCTTCGACAGAATTATTAGGTGACAAAGTTGAAAAACTACCTAATGGTGCGATTAAAGTGAACGAGTATATGCAAACAAGTCAGCCTGATATTTTTGCTGCAGGTGATAGTGCAATTGTTCACTATAACCCAACACAGTCAGATAACTATATTCCTTTAGCAACAAACGCTGTCAGACAAGGTTTATTAGTTGGAAAAAACATTGAAAAACCAACCCTAGCTTATCGTGGAACTCAAGGAACATCAGGTTTGTATTTATTTGGTTGGAAAATTGGGTCTACTGGTTTAACCATAGAAAATGCATTGGCTCAAGGGATTAATGCTGATATGGCATATTTAGAAGATAACTACCGTCCAGAATTCATGCCTACAACAGAAAAAGTTATGATGCAACTGGTATTTGACAAGGATACAAAACGCATATTAGGCGGTCAATTAATGTCTAAATATGATATCACTCAGTCAGCTAACACATTGTCTTTAGCCGTTCAAAATGAGATGACAGTTGAAGATTTAGCATTATCAGACTTCTTCTTCCAACCTCATTTTGATCGTCCGTGGAACTATTTAAATTTATTAGCCCAAGCAGCTATGAACTAGTTTCTACTATTATATAGAGTAAAAAATCCTTAAAGCCGTTTAATCGACTTTAAGGATTTTTTTATATTTCATCTGTAAAAGAAATGCGATCATGAACTTTCATGAAATTAGGTCTTGAAAAAAATAAATCATCATATACGGCTACTTTTTCACTTGCTTCTAACATCAAGATAGCAATTTTATTTGTAAATACTTCTATTTCCTTAATATCAAAAGGTGTATAAGATAATATGAATTCTTTTTCTAGATGAGACAATCGAGATTTTTCACCTTCATAGTTTCGCCAATCGTCATCTATATTTGGCTCAGTACCTTTTGATAAGTACCACATTGATACCAGATGTTGTTTAATAGACAAAACAATTGACTCGATATGATTACTTTCATTTCTTCTCCATGCACGATATAAATTAAAATAATCTGCATAGTATTGATTTAATATATGATCAAAGACTTCTTGCGTCACAACATATTGCATACCCTTTGATAAATTATGTAACTCGGTCAAAGTCCCATCATCTTTAATAATCTCAATATGTTTATATAAAATACTAGGCTCTAACATTTCTAATGTGTATACCATCAAATCAAGTTTGATAAATGTTGCATAATGAATAATCGAATGATTATAATCAAATAATTCGATAAATAAATAATCGCCAATTGATCGAATGATCTCACGTTGCTTCTGTTCTATTTGAATACCTGGTTTTAGAATGATACGTGCATTAATATCAGAATAAAAGTCTTCCGTCTTATCGCCAATTGAACCACTAAAATAGGCACCAATAATATCATTATCTTCCTTTACTAATCTCGCAAATCTATTTTGTAATTTATCTCTTTCAACGGGTAAATTTGAATCCACTAACATACTAACCTATCCCCCTTCAATATCTACTATATACAGTATATTCAAAAATAACTGGTTTTACAAAAGATTTTATAAATAAATCAACAATTTTATCATTTTTTCACTTATTCGATGGTTTTATAAAAAGACAACAATGTAACAAAACAAATTAACTTAGTAACATCTGTAATAATTATCAGTTTATTATAATAACTTATAATGAAAAACAATTAATAATTTCACTCAAAAATTATCATATTACATTGTTTTTATTACATAATAAAAAATATTTTAGTCATTATATGTTAAATAAGTAGTAAAAACACTGTTTTATAGTTCGTTACATATTATGAACAAATAAATATTTCTATATGTCAAAAATTGTAATATTAAACTATATTTTGTTACCAAATTTCACTCATTCTTTCACCTAAGAAATATGATTCGATGGTAAAGTATATCTTGTCGTTGGATATCAACGAAGTAAATTAAAACAATTTTAAAAGGAGATTTTTAAATTTATGAAATCACTAAAAACATTAATATTTGGTAGCACATTTGCATTAGGACTATTATTCAGTACAACTGTACTTGCTGACTCTGTATACACTGTAAAAGCTGGAGACACTCTTTCTTCTATCTCAGTTGAATTCTTTGGCTCAAACAACAACATCGAACAAATCGCTAAAGACAATAATATTAAAAATATGCATATGATCTTCCCAGGTCAAGAATTAACCATTAAAACAGATGGAAAAACAACAACACCTGTGGAAACATCAGCTGTTACTTCTGAACCTGTACAAGAAGAAAACACTTATGTTGCACCACAACAAGAAACTCAAGCAGCTGTGTCTTCAGCTCCTGCTACAACTTCTAGTGCAAAAGAATGGATTGCTCAAAGAGAATCAGGTGGTGACTATAATGCAACTAATGGACACCATATCGGACGTTACCAATTAGACCCAAGTTATTTAAATGGTGACTACTCTCCAGCAAACCAAGAACGTGTTGCAGATCAATATGTTGCTGGTCGTTATGGTTCATGGGAAAACGCTCAAGCATTTTGGATGAATAACGGTTGGTACTAAAAAAAACCTCATTTGAGGTTTTTTTTATTGTTTTGGTTTAAATCTTTTTAAACGAAGAGCATTCAATAAAACAGAAACGGAACTAAAACTCATCGCAGCTCCTGCAATTATAGGATTAAGTAGTGGTCCACCAAATAAATGTAATACACCCATTGCTACAGGAATACCTAATATATTGTATCCAAATGCCCAGAAAAGATTTTCTTTAATATTTCTCATTGTCGCATCAGATAGCTCTATTGCTGTTGCGACACTTTTTAAATCATCATTCATTAGCACAACATCGGCAGATTCAATCGCCACATCTGTTCCATTACCAATTGCTAACCCGATGTCTGCTTGAGCTAAAGCTGGTGCATCATTAATCCCATCACCAACCATGCCAACTTTCTTACCTTGTTTTTGCAATCGTGCCACTTGATTTGCTTTATCTTCTGGCAATACCTCACTGACAACTGTATCAATACCTACTTGACTAGCGATGGCTTTGGCTGTCAACTCATTATCTCCCGTCAACATGACCACTTGTTTTCCTAATTTTTTTAATGTCGTAATAGCTTTAATGCTACTTGGTTTAATCGGATCAGCTACTGCAATAATCCCAACTACTTTTTGTTTAGTTGCCACATACATCGGTGTTTTACCTTCTTGTGCTAATCTATTTACTGCTTCTTTTTTGTCATCTAAATTGATTTTTTGCTCAGTCATTAAGCGTTTATTTCCAATGTAGTACGAAATACTATCAACAGAAACAGTAATTCCTTGACCCGGTATCGCTACGAAATCAGAAATTGATAATAAATCAATTGTCATCTCTTTTGCTTTTTCAACAATAGCTTGTCCTAACGGGTGTTCAGAATGAACTTCTGCTGAAGCAGTTAACTGGAGAATATCAGTTTCTCTTAACTCATCAAATACTAAAACATCTGTTACAACAGGTTTGCCTTCTGTAATGGTTCCAGTTTTATCAAATACTATGGTATCGAGTTGATGAGCAGTTTCTAGTGCTTCACCACTTTTTATCAAAATACCATTTTCAGCACCCTTACCTGTTCCAACCATGATAGCTGTTGGTGTTGCGAGACCTAACGCACATGGACAGGCAATAACTAAAACAGAAATGGTAATCGTCAACGCAAAAATCCATGATTCTTGTCCTAAAAAATACCATAATAAGCCAGATACAATCGCTAAGACAATAACAATCGGAACAAATACTCCAGATACTTTATCTGCTAATTGCGCAATCGGTGCTTTAGATCCCTGTGCTTCTTCAACTAATTTGATTATTTGTGATAATGTTGTATCTTGCCCAACTTTAGTCGCTCTAAATTTAAAACTTCCTGTTTTATTTAAGCTAGCACTAACTACTTTATCTCCAACTCTTTTCTCAACGGGAATACTCTCACCAGTAATCATTGATTCATCCACCGCACTATTTCCTGAAATAACGTCGCCATCAACAGGGATTTTTTCACCCGGACGCACGATTAATACATCCCCTAAGACCACTTCTTCAACTGGAATACTAACTTCTACATCATCACGAATTACAGATGCTGTTTTTGGTGCGAGATTTATTAGAGTTTTAATCGCCTCAGATGTTTTCCCTTTTGACACAGCTTCAAAATATTTTCCAAGTGTAATTAAAGTCAGAATAGTTGCGGCTGATTCATAATACAGATTCATTGCAAAGCTACTATCTCCTAAAATCACTTGAATTGTCCCATAGATACTATAAAGTGTTGCAGCACTTGTTCCAAGAGCAACAAGAGAATCCATATTAGGATGTCTTTTGACTAACGCTTTAAAACCAACCGTAAAAAATGGCCATCCTATTGCGATAACGGGAATGGTTAAAACTAATTGGGTCAACGCAAATGCTACTGGTGAATGCATCGGATCAATCACTGTTGGTAAAGGTAGACCAACCATATGCCCCATTGAGATATAAAGTAGTGGCACAGTGAAAATTGCGGAAGAAATAAATCTCTTCCACATAACTTTTATGTGTTTTTCTTTATTATCTTCTTTTGTGTCTGTACTGACTTTCTCTACTTCTCTATCAATTGCTGAGTATCCAGCATCAGATACAACGTTAATAATATCTTCTTTTGATGTAACGGCTGGATTAAATAAAAGCGTCATACTTTCTATTGCTAAATTAACAGATACTTCTTTGACTCCATCCATCTTACTGACAGCTTTTTCAACTGCACTTGAACAGGATGCACAACTCATTCCTTCAATATCAAATGTCGCCGACACGTATTGTTCAACAACATCATACCCTGCATCCTTCACTGCTTTAGCGATATCTTCTTCTTTTAGAGTCTCTGTATCATAAGTTACATCTAATTTTTCAGTAGCCAAATTAACACTGGCTTTTTTTACACCTGAGAGTTTTGATACAACTTTTTCTACTGTACTCGAACAAGATGCACAACTCATTCCTTCTACTGGTAAAATAATTCTTTTTTCCATTTGTATACACCTCACTTATGACAATTACACTGACCAACGACACAATTACATGATACTTTTTTTGGCGCATTTCTTTTTTTTATCGTTAACAAATCAACTAAATTATCAATATCTTGTTCTGATAATTCTTGTTCTTCTATTAATTGATAAAGCATTCGGCCTTTTTTCTTTTGACAAATTTTGTCTAAATCTTGCTCTAATAAAGTATTGACTGCTACTTCTTCATTCACTAATGCTTCATAAATAAATTGCTTGCCATTTTTTTGAGTGGTTAAATACTCTTTATCGACAAGTCTTGCCAATAATGTTTTGACTGTCGATATACTCCATTCCATCGTATCTCCTAATACACCTAAAACAAATCGACTAGTGACTGAATCATTTGCCCAAACAACTTTCATTATTTCCCACTCTGCTTGAGTAATGGAAACATGTTTCTCTTTGGTTACCATGAATTCACTCCCTTAATTATTTTATAAGTACACTATAAACCCATCGTCTACAATTGTCAACGATAAAGAAATAAAAAAAGAAATAGCTACTAACTATTCCTTTAATCACTTTTCTTCGTATTTAGATTTTAACACGTCTAAATTAATTTTCACAATCACCGTGGTTCCTTCACCCAACTCACTAACAAGTTTCACACGGCCACCTAAAATAGTAGCATAGTGTTGCACTAGAGATAACCCTAAACCAGAGCCACCGCTATTACGTTGTCTTGAATGACTAACACGATAAAATCTTTCAAAAATGCGTTTTTGATCTTTTTCAGAAATACCTATTCCTGTGTCTTCAACTTTTAAAATTAATTCATTATTCGTTTGTGTTAAATAAACAAATATTTTACTATTATCCTCAGAATACTCAATCGCATTTTCTAATAAATTCTTGATAATAATTTGAAATGAATCATTTGGTATAACTAAATCATCTGAAACATTACCATCAAAAATCACTGTGATATTTTTATCATAGGCTTTGAATCGGTAACGATCTATTTCATCTTCTACAACAAGTTTAGGATGAACGACAAATGAGTCCATAATATAAATATCTTTTTCTGTTTTCAACAACATCATAATGGTTTGAATTAAACTCATTAATCGCTGCGCTTCACGTTCAATGATTGTTAAAAACTCTTTGCTTGCTTCAGGATCATCTTTAGCACCAGCTAGCAGTGTTTCAGAAAAACCAATGATAGATGTCGTTGGTGTTTTTAATTCATGAGAAATATTACTAATAAAATCTTCATGGACCCGCTCAACTTGTCTTACTTCCGTGACATCATAAATAATTCCAACGTACTCATTATTTTCGATCGATAATTGTCGAATAACTATCCTTAAGTCTTGTGTCAGTGGTTTTTCAATACGAATTTCTCCTTGAACGGGCTCTCCAGTTTCATATGCTTGTAGAATCAATTCATTCAAGGTCGGTTCATTAAACCATTTATCATATGGAGAAATGGTCCATTTTTTATGAAACATCTCTTCAATCACTCGATTAGCAAGAGTCAATTCTAAACTGTCATTTAAAATAAAAATACCGATGTCTAAGTTTTCAAATAAAAAATGTAGTGTCTCTTCATTTTTTAACTGCTTATAATACAGTAAATTCGTTTCTTCCATTAATTCATACACCGTTTGATAGAGTTCACGCCATTCTCCTGGCGCGTCTATAACCTTTTGTTTTTTCTCTGGATTCTGAATCGCTTGCCTTAAAATGGGTAGCATAAATTGAATTGGTTTGTTCGTTTGACGACGAATGTAATACCCCATAATAAGAATGGCAACAAACAACAGAATCATAATAGAAATAACAATTCGTTGGAAATTTTCAACATATTGAGAAATCCCCTGATATGTTTCAGATAATCTCACAATTCCGATTAATTTATTATCCTTCTCAATTCGTCTAGATACATAAATTAATTTTTCATTAACTGTATCACTATTTCGAATAGCAACAGCTTCCGATTTCCCTTCTTCGAGTAATTCTTTTATTTCTGGACGATTCTTTCTTGTTGTTTTTACCAAATTATTTTTTGAAGAATCATACAAAATATCGCCATGCTCATCCATAATCGTTAATCGTTCATGCTTTCCAACACTTTTTTCTAATCTCACTTCATCGATAATTATCCTTGTACCATCTGATATGAATGGTTCTAGCATTTGTATTTCTCTAGATAATTGCTTAGTTTGTTGCTCAATCACGTCCTTTTTAAAAAAGTAGGTGGTATAATAACCACCTACTAAAACGAGTATAATTGTTACAACGATAATCCAAACTGGCTTAATCACTTTTTGTAATTGTTTCATTATTCTGGCTCCTGGAATTTATACCCAAATCCTCTCACTGTCTTAATATATTTAGGACTTTTCGCATCATCCTCTATTTTTTCTCGTAAGTGACTAACATGAATATCAACTGTTCTTGATAGATGATACATATCGTCTTTCCAAATGGATAACATCAACTCGTCTCTGCCAATAATTCGATTTTGACGTTCCATAAAATAGATCAACAATTCAAACTCTTTTTTAGTCAGATTAACTTCAATATTTCGTTTTAAGACTTTATAATCTCTCGGATAAGCGATTAATTCTCCTATAATTAGTTGATTATTATCAAGACTAGATGTTTCTAGATCATCAGACTTATTTTCTAAACGCCTTTCTACAGCACGGAGTCTGGCAATCAACTCTCTTGGACTAAACGGCTTTGTTATATAGTCATCTGCACCTATTTCAAGTCCAATAATCTTATCGATTGTTTCATCTTTTGCCGTTAACATAATAATCGGTGTACTTATTTTTTCTTTTCGTAATTTTTTTGTCACATCAAATCCATTAATTTTAGGTAACATCAGATCTAATATAATAAAACTATACTTATTTGACATGGCATAATCTATTGCTGCTTCACCATCGTGAACAACATCAACTTCAAAGTTTTCTTTTTCTAAATTATACTTTAATAGTGTTGTAATTGATTGTTCATCATCAACTACTAAAATTCGTTTCATTCCTTGTATACGTCCCTTCCTTATCCTATTTAATTTGTTCCATTATACCATAAGTTAATATAAATAGAGGGAATTAGGAGGATACGGAAGGAAGATGACTCATAATTCAGTTATTTAATATTTCCATCCAAATCACGTTCTACCTTCATATCTGATATAGCAATATAACCTAATTCATTAACCACATTTTTTTGTACATCTTCTGATTTCATGTAATCAAGGAAAGCTAATACATCTTTACTTGCATCTTTTTGTGTATACATATGCTCATAAGCCCAAATTTTCCATGAATTGTCTAAAACTTTTTCATCTTTAGGTTCAACGTCATCAATTGAAAGTCCTAAAATACTGTCATCAATATAAGAAAACGCTAAATAGCTAATCGCTCCTGGTGTTTCAGAAACGATTTTTCTAACTGTACCTGAAGAGTCTTGTTCTTGTCCCTTAGCTGCTTCAGCGCCACCAATCCCCCACTTTTCAAAAGTTGCACGAGTACCACTTCCAGCTGCACGATTGATTAATTCAATCTTTTGATCTTTTCCACCAACTTCTTTCCAATTAGTCACTTTACCAGTAAAGATATCTTTTAATTGTTCTGATGTAATATTTTTAACACCGACGTCTTTATTAACCACTGGTGCAACACCAACTACTGCAATTTTGTGATCTTCAATTTTAGAAGCATCGATTCCATCTTTTTCTTCTGCATAGACATCTGAGTTACCAATGTCTACCGCACCTGTTGATACTTGAGTTAAGCCAGTACCACTGCCCCCACCTTGAACAGTGATTGTATAATTTGGATTATCAGTCATATAGATTTCAGCTACTTTTTCTACTAATGGTTGTAAAGCTGTTGATCCAACTGATGTAATGTCAACTTTTTTTGATGAGGATGATTTATCAGAACTATTTCCAGATGAACTGCTATCAGCGTTATTCCCACTGCCGCATCCCACTAATGTAAATAAAGCCCCTACTGTAATGACTGATAATAATTTTTTCTTCATTTTTTCAAAACTCCTTAAAAGTTATTTGTTTGTATTATTTGTACAAACAGAGTGTAACAATCTTTTGTAAAGTTTATAGTCTTGAAATTGTAAAATAAAGGTAAACTAATTGAAAATGACTAAAAATTTCAATTTTCTTTAAAAGAACGTAAAGTTTATAACAATATTTACGTCAATCTAAACAATTATGACAAAAAAAAAGAAAGCAATTTTACTTGCTCTCTTTTTTTGAAGCTTTTAATTTTAACTCAGGTTCTAAATCACTTTCAACAGCTTCTTTAGTGATAATGACTTTCTCAACATCTTCACGAGTTGGAATTTCATACATAATACCCATCATCACATGCTCAATGATTGAACGAAGCCCACGAGCTCCAGTATCACGTTCAATTGCCTGATTTGCAATTGCTTCTAACGCCCCTGGTGTAAATTCTAATTCAACATCATCTAATGATAATAATTTTTTATATTGTTTTACTAATGCGTTTTTAGGTTCAGTTAAAATTCTAACTAAATCTTCACGTGTTAATTTTTCAAGAGATGCTGTGACAGGTAATCGACCAATAAATTCAGGAATCAAACCAAATTTTAGTAAATCTTCTGGAATGATTTGTGACATAATACTTTTTTCTTCATCTCGTTTGTTTTTATTAGTTGAACCAAAGCCAATCACTTTCTCACCTAAGCGTTCTTTTACAATCGTTTCGATGCCATCAAATGCTCCACCAACGATAAATAAAATTTCAGACGTATCAATCTGAATTAATTCTTGTTGAGGATGTTTACGTCCTCCTTGAGGTGGTACACTAGCAACGGTTCCTTCTAATATTTTAAGTAAAGCTTGCTGTACCCCTTCACCAGAAACATCACGTGTAATGGATACATTTTCACTTTTTCTTGCAATTTTATCAATCTCATCAATGTAGATAATTCCGCGTTGTGCTTTTTCAACATTAAAGTCAGCTGCTTGCAATAGTTTTAAAAGAATGTTTTCAACATCTTCCCCAACATATCCAGCTTCAGTTAAACTAGTTGCATCTGCAATAGCAAATGGTACATTTAAGGTTTTAGCAAGCGTTTGTGCTAAAAATGTTTTCCCAGATCCAGTTGGTCCAATCAAACAAATATTACTTTTTTGAAGTTCTACTTCATCAACTTCTTCATTATCTTCATCGATTGCCATTTGTTGCACTCGCTTGTAGTGGTTGTATACAGCAACTGATAGTACAATTTTTGCTCTTTCTTGGCCCACAACATACTCATTTAACACATCTAATATTTCTTTTGGTTTTAAAACATTGATTAAATCAGAGACTATCTCATCTTGCATCTCTTCATCAATAATTTCTTTACATAAGTCAATACACTCGTTACATATATATACTCCAGGTCCTGCGACTAATTTTTTCACTTCATCTTGAGATTTTCCGCAAAACGAACAGCGTACTTCGTTATTTTCACCTGTATTGTCGTACATGTTTTCCCTCCTAATTGAAAAAAGACCTCATCTAAGGTCTATTTAACCAAAAGTCTCATCATCTTGTTTATAATAACATACTCTACTAGACAATGCATTAAAAAAGAAAAAACAAAGACAAGGCACATACACCTTGTCTTTTGGGTCTTTCCTAAGCTTCTTCTTTTACTGTTTTGATGATAGCATCAACAGCACGTTTCATCTTAATATCATGAGTTAACATTTCATCTGATAAAGCATTTCTTACAGCTGAAGCTTCCATGTTGTATTGAGATGCTAAATCATCAATCTCAGCTTGAATATCTTCGTCAGTTACGTCAAATTTTTCAGCTTCAACGATTGCTTCAATCACTAAGTTAGTTTTAACACGTGTTTCAGCTTCACCTTCAAATTGTTTATGCAAGTCTGCTTCAGTTGTTCCACTGATTTGGTAATATAATTCAGGTGAAATTCCTTGGTTTTGCATGTTTGATAAGAATTCATTCATACCACGGTGAACTTCATCATGAACCATCACTTCTGGTAATTCAACGATTTCAGCATTTTCAACTGCTTGAGAAATTGCAGCTTCTTCGATTGCTGCTTCAGCTGCAGCTTCTTTAGATGCCACTAATTCAGCTTTGATTTTTTCTTTTAATTCTGCTAATGTTTCAACTTCGTCATCAACATCTTTAGCAAATTCATCATCTAATTCTGGCAATTCTTTTGCTTTTACTTCATGAACTGTTACTTTGAATACAGCTTCTTGTCCAGCTAAATCTTCAGCTTGGTATTCTTCTGGGAAAGTGACGTTAACTTCCACGTCATCTCCAGCTTTAGTTCCAACTAATTGTTCTTCAAAACCTGGAATGAATGAGTTAGATCCTAATTCTAATGAATAGTTCTCACCTTTTCCACCTTCAAATGCTACATCATCTTTGAATCCTTCAAAGTCAATAACCACTGTGTCGCCATTTTCAGCAGCAGCTTCTTTAATCACTAATTCTGCTTGTGATTGTTGTTTTTGAGCTAAGTTTTCTTCAACTTCTTCATCAGTTACTGAACGGTCTTGTTTAGGAACTGTTAAGTTTTTATAGTCACCTAATTTAACTTCAGGTTTCACAACAACTTCTGCTGTGATAACCCATGGTTGACCTTTTTCCATTGATTCAACATTGATTTTTGGTTGAGCAACTGGCTCAATTCCAGCTTCTTCAATTGCTGCTTCATAAAGTTCAGGTAAAACAAAGTTTAATGCATCTTCATAAAGTGCTTCTTCACCATACATTTGGTTAAACATTTGGCGAGGTACTTTCCCTTTACGGAATCCTGGCACGTTTAAATCTTTCTTCACACGATCAAACGCTGCTTTTAACCCTTTTTCAATATGTTCTGTAGAAACCTCAAACGTTAAAACGCCATCGTTTGTTCCTTTTTTTTCCCATTTTGTAGACATATAATGTACCTCCAAGTTATCTATTCGTTAATAGTTTTTACACTATTTCATACCATACAATCTTACACTAAAGACCTTTAATTGTAAACATTTTTCACTAACAACTCACTATTTTGTCATCGTATTCATCATGATAGTATCTAAGTGTTGAATGCTAGATAGAATATTCATAGCTCGTTCTTCTACTCTGTTATCTAACGATAAATCAAAACCGAAATAGATTAAATAAGCTTGTATCCAATCATCTACGTTGACAATACACCGTTCTAAACATGGATACATCATACCTAAGTGAGCTTTTAAAACACCCAATACCATTTGCTCTTGGCTCGGATAGTTATCTTCCATATAGTGAGATAACTTTTGATACAAAGGATGCGTCAAAATTGTAGTCATCAACCTATCCGTATCATCTAGATTAACCGTCACTAACTGATTAAATACCGTAAGTACTTCGACTGTTGATTTCTCTTTTAATTGAACAAGTTCATCAATAAACTGATTCCTAATAAAAATAGAAACCTGGTCATCACACAAAATACGTTTAGTGACTATTTCGATAAAATCTACTTTTGTTAAGTAATCAAATTCTTTTGCCAACTTAATTTGTTGAACCATCTCTTCATTAACCAAGTTTTGACAACGAGAAATATGATGTCGATACTCGTTATTATCCACCATTGTCCAATAGTCTTGTGTTTTAGCTAGTGTGTCTTTAAATGCTTCTTTTAATTGATGACTCGCATCTAGTTGAACGAACCATTTTTCAACCTGCAAAAATAAGCGTTTCTTTAACAAACTATCCAAATAGATTGGTTGAAGCCTTTCGTGGTTTCGATAGTCTTGTTCAAACTCTTTGGCATAATCTAATGCTTCATCAATCTGACCTAGTTTTAATGATATTTTTACAAGATAAGTATTTACTTCTAGTGTTAACTCTTCTTGATAATACTCTTTAAAACACTCTAAAGATTTTAAATAGTCCTGTTGGTCATAATATTTTTTTCCTAAATACAAAAGACGTTCGAATTCGTTAGGAAATTCAATTGTATCACCCATCTTATCTAACCTCCTTTTTTATTCTAAATAATCATAAAAAAAAAGTGCAACACATACGTGCACACTTTTTAATCGTTAGTCTTGTAATAATTCAAAAATTTCTAAAGTGACTAAATCAATGTCATCAAATTGATAGACTTCTTGAGAACCTGCTTCTGTTAATTCAAACATCTCACTATTCCCATCAAACGTCACGATGCATCGCTCTTGTCCTTCTCTTTCAAACCGACGAACTTGTACCTCATTGTCGCTAGATTCCACCATTGCATTCAATCGTTTAATAATTGCTGCTAACTGTGAACTTTTCATAGAGCTAGCCTCCTTCGCATTTCTTCTGTTTTATTGTAACAGAAACATACCTAACATGCATTGAAAAAATGCCTCATTTTATAACTTTTTTAAATATCCCACCAAAGTTTAATCAACGCTTGTGTTCCATCGTTTTCAAAACCTTGGTCAACCAATGCCTGATAAAGGTTTCTAGCTTCTTTTGTCGCAGGTAATTCAATTGACATTTTCTCAGCTTCTTCTAATGCAATATTTAAATCTTTTAAAAAGTGTTTCGCAAAAAATCCTGGCGTAAAATCTTCTTTTAAAATTCTTGGTGCATAGTTTGCTAAAGACCAGTTAGCTGCACTTCCCCCACCAACTGTATCCAATACTTTTTCTAGGTCTAATCCTGCTGCCTTAGCATAAACCAATAATTCTGTCATACCTGTCATAGTCCCTGCAATCATGATTTGGTTTGCCATTTTAGTATGTTGACCACTTCCAGCTTTACCTTGTAAATTTGCTTTACTACTGAAAACATTCAGTATCGACTCAACTTTGTCATAAACTTCTTTCTTACCACCAACCATAGTAGTTAGAGTACCGTTTTTAGCTCCTAAGTCCCCTCCTGATACTGGCGCATCCAAACTTTCAGCTCCAAGTTCCAACGCAGTTTCTTCAATTTTTTTAGCTAAAGATGGTGTACTAGTCGTCATATCTATTACAATTTTTCCATCTACTTTTCCTGAGAACACACCATTTTCTCCATAATAAATCTCTTCAACATCTTTTGGATAACCAACCATTGAAAAAATAACGTCACTTTTATCTGTCACGTCTTTTGGTGTATCTTGCCAGATAGCACCTTCTTTAACCAATTCATCTGTTTTTGATTTTGTACGATTGTATACGTTGACTGAACAGCCTGCTTTTAGTAAATGCTTAACGATTGATGCTCCCATGACACCTGTTCCGATAAATCCGATTGTTTCCATATCTTCACCCCATCTAATAAGTTTGTCTCTCTCCATTATAAGAAAACTAACGTATTTAATAAAGCCATATCGCTTGTTTTTTACGGAATATAAAAAAACATCCAAGTTGTCACTCGGATGTTTCTAGATTGGCACGTTTCTTAACTTTAGGTTGTCCATTCTGACGGAAGGTTAATGCTACCAATCCTAGAATAATTCCTAAATAATAGGTGACCCCTCGCCAAAGAAAAATAGCTAACACTAACTTACTTTGAGATAAGGTAAAGGTTCCAAATAATAAACTAAAACTATATTCAGCCCCACCAGTTCCTCCTGGGACAGGAAATAACGATATCAGCATAGTAATAAACGCATGAAGCACAACCACATGAAAAATACTCATTCCTTTAATACCTAAACCATATAAAATAAAATATGGAATAACATAATAAGACCCTAACTGTAACACAGTCAGTATGCTTACTTTTAACATTAATATAGGTTGCTCTCTCATATAACGACTTTCTTCATAAAATGTATCCATTTTTTCAATGGTTTTCTGATAGAGTGCATCAATTTTTTCACCCTTCGCAAACAGTTGAATACCTTTAAATATGATCTCTACTAATTTTCTAGTAAATGAATACCAATACATAATCATTAATAAACCAATCACAATCACAAAATGAATAATGAAACTTAATAAAATAAGTATCTTTAATTTTGATAAACTATTGGATAAAAAACCATAGCCACCTATCAAACATATTAAAAAATTAATTACGACCCAAACTTGATACACAACAAATTTCATTAAACTGACTGATGTTGCAACTCCTGTATCAACACCAAATTTAGCCATTGCTATAATTTGTGCTGGTTGTCCGCCGGTAGAAAAAGGGGTAATCGCATTGAATAAATGTTCAATCAATGGGATTCGATAGCTTGTTGAAAAGCTAAATGACGGATTGCTTCTTTTTAACAACACCTGCACTATTTTAGCTTCTATCCCCCAATAAACAAGGACACATAAGATAGAAACAACTATCCACCACCAATTTATACTAGAAAACTCTGCTGCCATATCTTTTAAGCTGACCTTTTTCATTTCGTTTCCAATTACTATTAGACCTAAAATGACCGCTAATATTAGGTACCACCTATTTTTTTTGGTCATAGAGTTCCTCCTATTACACTACTTTTTAAATAATTTTAATGAATAGATGCTACTATCTTCTTCATAACCTTGATGTCTTTCTTCAAAATATATAAGTGCTTTCTGATAAAAGTCTTCAACTTTTTTACCAAATGCCTCGCTTGAAATATCGTATAATTTATCTTTTAATACTTCTTGATCTGATACAATGTCTTCTCTTATATAATCAATTAGTGTATCAGCAAAATCGACATTATCGGCATAAGTGACACCTAAACTTTTATCATTAAATAAATCATCTAAATATTCATTTCCTTTTGCTACAACTTTTGTTTTCGCTGCCATAGCTTCTGTATAAGTCAATCCTTGAGTTTCAGAGTCTGAGGCACTGACAAAATAATCAGCAGCCTGATAAAATGGTGCAATATCTTTATTAGGAATCTCGCCTGCAAAAATGACATAATCTGTGAGTGATAACTCTTCCACTTGTTTTTCTAGTTTACTCTTAAATGGTCCATCACCAACAACTAAAAGTTTTACATATGGTAATTCTTCCACGACCTTGGATAAGCCACTTATAATAGTTTGAATATTTTTCTCATAAGATATACGGCTCACAGAAAGTAATAAACATTCGTCAGAATTTATCTGATACTGCTCTTTTACTTCGTTAATTAATTTTTCCTCTACTGGTTTAAATTGTGACACGTTTATTCCAGTCGGGATAACAGACATCGGACGTTCTATTCCATACTCTTTTAATTTAGTTACCACACGTTGACTAGGGCAAATAATACCTGACATATGATTAGTATATAATTTCGATAATTGCTTAACATGTACGGGTTTCAATACTTTCCCCTTCGCTATATAATGTAGATAATCTTCATACATAGTATGATATGTGTGAACGACAGGAATATTTAACGCTTTAGCTGTTTGTTTACCTAAGACTCCCACTCCAAATTCTGTATGCGTGTGAACAATATCTAAGTCGATTTCTTTAGCAATATGATAGGCATACAACATTCCCCTTATCACAACACGCCTATCTTTAAATGAAACAAACGGAATACTAGGCATTCGTATGATTCTTGATTCTACTTCTTTTGCATCGGGATCTGTTGTGGTGAAAATATACACGTCATGCCCTAATTTCTCAAGTTCATCTTTAAGTGTTTTTATTGAAGTCGATACTCCACTAACTTGAGGAAAATATGTATCCGTAAAAAAACCTATTTTCACTTATTTCTCCTCCTTAGCATTCTTTTTATAATAGTCATACCAGATTTTCGCAACATTTTCTTCACTATAATATAAAGCCGATTTTCTTGATTTCTGTTGATATTCTTCTAATATTTCTGGTTTTTTTCTTATCATTTCAATGGCATCGTTCATGTCATCAATATCTTGTGTTGAAATATATTGGTTATCAATAATGGCATGGTATAATTCTAAATCTCGTAACATGACAGGTGTACCACAATTAAAAGCTTCTAAAATACTCATTGGAAATAACTCGTTATAGGAAGGTAGTAAGAAAATATCAGCTAAATTATATAATCGCATAATTTCTTCTCTATCTACAATTCCAGTAAATAATAAGTTATCAGGCGGATTATCATATATTTTTTTATAGCGATCATATCCATCTGTTATTTTTCCAAAAGAAAAGCCTCCCGCCCAAATAAATTGAACATCTGGATTATCAATAGCTAATTGAACAAAATCATCAATTCCTTTTCTTTGTTGGATTTGACCTGTTCCTAAAATAACTAGACGATCCTCAGCTATCTTATATTTTTCTCGCCAAGATTTTTTTTCTTCAGGTGTTGCTTCATAAAATTTCTTGTTTGAAACAAAATTTGGAATATAAGTAATTCGCTCTTCTTTTAAACCAGCTGCTACTAACTTAGGAATAAATGTTGGATTAACAACAACTAATTGATCCATTTTCCCATAAAAGCTGATTAAATACCAATCAAATATTTTTTTAAATGGTGAGAAAAGATTTAAACTACCTTCCAATGTTTCTGGTAAAAAATGAACATACCCAATCGTTATTCCACGTTTCTTTTTATGAAAAGTAGACAGATAAAATTGTGGATCTACAGTATGATAGTGTGAAATATCTGCTTGACTATATTTATTAATTGAAATATCAAATTCAGTTGAAAAATGTTTATTGAGCATATTAACTAACTCGGTATAGGCACTACCAACTCCCTGTCCCTTCACTTTATCAGCTGATGAAAACATATTTATCCTTAACAAAAAATCCACTCCTAATATCTACTATAATACGTAAAATAATATCACAATGCATCATACTACAGACTCATTTTATATCGAAATTTATACATCTTTATACATCTTAACACGTAATAATAAAAAAAACTATAATTTACTGTTTAAAAACAGTAAATTATAGTTCTCAGATGACATTACTTAGTATATTCTTCAACTAAGGCAACAACTTCATCAGCAGTATCACATTCTGTGATCGCTTTTTCAGCTAATTCTGCCATTTTCTTAGAATCAAGACGACTCATTAAACTACGTGTACGTAAGATACTTGTTGCACTCATAGAAAATTCATCTAAACCTAATCCAACTAATAATGGTACAGCTGTTTGATCTCCAGCCATCTCACCACACATACCAGCCCATTTACCTTCAGCATGAGCTGAATCAATAACGTTTTTGATTAAACGTAAAATTGCAGGGTTATATGGTTGATATAAGTAAGACACGCGTTCGTTCATACGGTCTGCAGCCATTGTGTATTGAATCAAGTCATTTGTTCCAATACTGAAGAAGTCAACTTCTTTAGCGAAGCGATCAGCAATAACTGCTGCTGCTGGAATTTCAATCATGATACCAACTTGGATATCTTCCGAAACTTCAACACCTTCAGCAATTAATTTAGCTTTTTCTTCTTCAAGCAACGCTTTAGCTTCTCTAAATTCAGCTAATGTTGCGATCATTGGGAACATAATACGTAAGTTTCCATATACAGAAGCACGTAGCAATGCACGTAATTGTGTACGGAACATTTGATCTTCAGCTAAACAAATACGGATAGCACGGTATCCTAGGAATGGGTTCATCTCTTCAGGGAATTTCAAATAAGGTAGTTCTTTATCCCCACCAATATCCATCGTACGAACCACAACTGGTTTACCATTCATGCCTTCCAAGACAGCTTTATATGCTTCGAACTGTTCATCTTCAGTTGGAAAATCTGGTGAATCCATGTATAAGAACTCAGTACGGTATAAACCAACTGCTTCCCCGCCATGACTCAAGACACCATCTAAATCTTTAGGTGTTCCGATGTTTCCAGCTAATTCTAAATGTTTGCCATCAGCTGTCACTGTTTTAGCATGTTTTAATTTGTCCCATTCAGCTTTCAATTCATTGAATGCTTTTTCTTTTGCTTTAAAATCAGCAACCTGTGCTTCAGTTGGGTTAACGATAACGTCTCCTTCACTTCCGTCAACAGCTAAAACGTCACCTTCTACAACATGCTCAGTAATTTCTTTTGTTCCAACAACCGCTGGGATTTCTAAAGAACGAGCCATGATAGCAGAGTGAGATGTACGTCCACCAATATTAGTTACAAAAGCACGAACAAAATTACGATCTAATTGTGCTGTATCACTTGGAGTTAAATCTTC
Organism: Vagococcus martis; assembly: GCF_002026305.1. Classification (NCBI taxonomy): domain Bacteria; kingdom Bacillati; phylum Bacillota; class Bacilli; order Lactobacillales; family Enterococcaceae; genus Vagococcus; species Vagococcus martis. Next base: position 528,197 of record NZ_MVAB01000001.1, read on the forward strand.
AGCAACAATAATGACTTCTTCGTCAATCATTGTTAAATCAGGTAATTTAACACCTAACAAATGACTCATAACACGTTTTGTTACGTCACGAATATCAGCAGCTCTTTCTTGCATGTAAGGGTTATCTTCCATAGCCTCAAACATTCCAATAAACATGTCTGTAACTTCTTTTAATGCTGATTCAGCATTAACTTTGTTATCTTTGATATTTCCTTCAATTGCACTGATTAATTCAGGGTCAGATAAAACCATTAAGTGAGCATCAAAAACTTGTGCTTCTTCTTCACCTAAAGTTTTCACCGCTTTGTCTCTGATTGCTTGCAAATCTTTAGTTGATTGACTAAGAGCATCTGAAAGACGTGCTGCTTCGGCTTCAACGTTTTCAACTGAACGTTTTTCAAATGATAAATCCGGCTCAACTAAAAGATATGCTTTAGCAACTGCGATACCATCACTAACTGCAATACCTTTCAATTGTTTAGTCATTATTCAGATAGCCCTTCTTTTTTCATTGTTTCTTCGATAGCTGCGATTGCGTCTGCTTCGTCAGCACCTTCAGCTGTAATTGTAACATCAGCACCTTGGCCAACACCTAAAGACATGACACCCATGATTGATTTTAAGTTTACAGATTTACCTTTATATTCTAAGTTAACATCTGAACTAAATTTGCTAGCTGTTTGCACCAATAAAGTTGCTGGTCTAGCGTGAATACCTGTATCTGCTACTACGTGAAATTCTTTTTTTTCCATAATTATCTTCTCCTTTGTCATGTGAAAAATTTTTATGATGGATTATTTATTTAAACAAAAATTGTCCTAAAAAAATAACCCTTTCAATGATAAAGAATACCATGTTTTTCTATTACTTACAACTTTTTTCCCATGTTCTCTATAGAACTTTAAAAAGCTTTTATAAACTTTTCATCTCCATTTCAGAAAATAATTCGAATTTAATTCATAATTATTTTGATATATTCCATTTTTTGTGTACTAAATCGCAATTTCAAACTTTATGTTAAAAAAACGTTTTTTGTTACAAGTGATTTTCAACGAATGTTACGACTTTTCAATCAATAAAAAGAGCATAATTTTTGCTTCTTATATTCAAAAATTATATAATAATCATAAGGTCAAAACAGGTCAAACTGTTTTGGTAAATCATTTGATTAGAGGAGGATTTGCCTATGATATGTAAAAACTGTAAAAAGAATGATGCGACAATTCACTTACACGCATCAGTTAATGGAGAGAAACAACAAATAGATTTATGCCAACAATGTTATCGTGACTTAAAATCTCAAGAAGATCAAATGAATCGAGAAAAATTTGCTCAAGATCCTTATGGTTTTGGTCAATTAAATGATTTTTTCAAACAGTTAGCCCAACAATCAATGAAACAACCACAACAACCAACTATGCAAGCTCAACAAGGTGGTGGTGGAAATTCTTCTATCCTTGTAGAATACGGGGAAAACCTAACACAACTTGCTCGTGATGGAAAAATTGATCCGGTCATCGGTCGAGATGCTGAAATAAAACGTGTAATCGAAATATTAAATAGACGAACTAAAAACAATCCAGTACTTATTGGTGAACCTGGTGTTGGTAAAACAGCCGTAGTTGAAGGTCTCGCTTTAAGTATTGTGACTGGAGACGTCCCGCAAAAATTAGAGAATAAAGAAGTCATTCGTCTTGATGTTGTGTCACTTGTTCAAGGAACAGGTGTTAGAGGCCAGTTTGAAGAACGTATGAAACAACTGATTACTGAACTAAAAGAACAAAAGAATGTCATTTTATTTATTGATGAAATCCATGAAATTGTTGGAGCAGGATCAGTCAACGATGGCTCCATGGATGCTGGTAATATCTTAAAACCAGCCTTAGCTCGTGGTGAATTACAATTAGTTGGAGCAACAACATTTAATGAATATCGTATCATCGAAAAAGATGCAGCACTTGAACGACGTTTACAACCTGTAAAAGTTGATGAACCTACCATTGAAGAAACCATTCATATATTAAAAGGTATTCAAGAAAAATATGAAAACTACCATCATGTAAAATATACAGATGAAGCCATCGAGGGGGCTGTACACTTATCTAGTCGTTTTATACAAGACAGACATTTACCTGATAAAGCGATCGACTTACTAGATGAAACAGGTTCTAAGAAAAATTTAACCATTCCTTCTATTGATCCAAAAGTTCTAAATTCTAGAATTGCACGAGCTGAAGCTAACAAACAAATTGCTTCAGAAGAAGAGGATTTTGAAAAAGCGGCTTATTACCGTGATCAAATCAAAAAATTGGAAGACTTGAAAATTCATCAAGTATCTGAAGACAGTATGCCTACTGTCACAATAAACGATATGGAAGAAACCGTGGAAATCATGACAGGAATTCCGGTTGGTAAATTAAAAGAAACAGAGCAACAACAAATGAAACATTTAGCAAGTGATTTGAAAAAACATGTCATTGGACAAGATGATGCCATTGATAAAGTATCACGTGCTATTAGACGAAATCGAATTGGTTTAGGAAATAAAAATCGTCCGATTGGTTCATTTCTTTTTGTTGGACCGACTGGTGTTGGTAAAACTGAGCTAGCAAAACAACTAGCGACAGAGTTGTTTGGGCATGAATCTAACATGGTTCGTTTTGATATGAGTGAATACATGGAAAAACATAGTGTGTCTAAATTAATTGGTTCGCCACCTGGTTATGTTGGTTACAATGAAGCAGGGCAATTAACTGAAAGAGTGAGAAGAAATCCCTATAGTTTAATTCTATTAGATGAAGTCGAAAAAGCCCACCCAGATGTTTTACATCTATTCCTTCAAATCCTTGAAGATGGACGACTTACAGATGCGAAAGGTAGAACTGTTAGTTTTAAAGATACTTTGATAATCATGACAAGCAATGCTGGAACTCAAAATGTTGAAGCAAGTGTTGGATTTGGTGCTATCAAAGAAGGGACGACTCAATCAGTTCTAAACCAGTTAACTCATTACTTTAAACCAGAATTTCTAAATCGATTTGATGGAATTATCGAATTTAAGCCATTGAGTAAAGAAAATCTGTTGTCTATTGTGTCATTAATGCTTGATGAAATAAACATAAAATTACAAGAACAAGGTATTCATATTAATACGACTGAAGAAACAAAAGAGAAATTAGTTGAACTTGGTTATGATGCAAGTATGGGTGCAAGACCTCTTAGACGTACGATTCAAGAATATATTGAAGATGGTATTGCTGATTGTTATTTAGATAACCCTTCTGCAAAAGTATTATCTGCCAACTTAGTTGATGATAAAATTACCATAACTGAAAAAATCAATAGCTAGTTTTTTAGGAGAAAATTCTTCCTATATATAGGAGGGTTTTCTCCTTAATTTTTCACCATTGTGGTATAATTGATTTATAAAGAACAGTACAACTAAAACGAGGTGAGAATAATGAAGTTGATTGACGTTACAAACAGCTATGCTACTTTGGTTTCTAAACAACTAGAAAACACAGATGCCCGGTTTGTCAGTGTCTATTCATTAGGTAAAACATTAGTGATTCACAGTACAGCGGATACACACATTGATGTTGTTTTAGTCAACAAAACTCGAGATATTAAAGATTTAGAGTTAAAAGCTGTTTTAGAGGAACTCCTTCACACTACAGTTGATAATCCTGAGTTAGAAATCATTCGTGCTCATGGTGTCATTGAAGTAGAAATTCCTGTTAAACAGAAAAAAACTAAACAAATAAGTTAAATAAAACCATTCCTATGCTTTAATTGTCGTTTGCACAGGAATGGTTTTATTTTTTTTTATTCTACTTTAAGTGTTTGACCATTAATGATAACAGAGTCAATATCACTTAATTCAGTGTAATCATACATCAAGGATACTTGGCTTTGACCATTTTCAGTGTAGATATTGCCCCCTCCATCTTTGGTTAAATCAATTATCTCCCCATCTTTTTTAACTAGTTTTACATCTAAAATCAACTCTTCCATTTTTTCTGGAGAAGAATCTTTTACATCAAAACTTAAAGATAAACCTGATAGATTTATATTAGATAATGCTAAGTTTTCTTTTTTAAGTGTGATATCTTTTAATGCTTTTCTTTCTATTTCTTTTGGTTCTTTCAATTTTATTGCCCAATTACCAGAAACAACTGTTTGAGTTTTTGCAGATTCTACTTTTAAATCATAATTTTGTAACTCTGATTCTTTGATATCAAAAACAAATTCCTCATAATCACTTCTTCCCGTTTCATCATTATGGGTTTCATTACTATAAGCTGAATAACTTGCGACAGATGGTATCACTTTTTTACTATCTTTTGACTGTAATTCTAAAAATAAATAACTAAACTCTGTCGTATTTGGATATTTTGCTAATACATGTAATAACCCATCTTTATATGCTATGTTTTCAACAAATACCTCTTCATTCGGAATTAACTGGATAGACAAATGATTGTTAGGTAAGTACTCAGAATTTAATTCTTCAAGAGTTTTATTTATTTTTTTCAATGCGTCTTCATCATATCCTCCCCCATAACCTTTCTCTCCATCATATTTTTTCCATTTAACATTTGTCGCCAAATCTTTTTTCCAATCAATTGATACAATATTTTCCATTTCTTTGGTATGAGAACCAAAACCTGTTAGTATAAACCCAGTATCTTTATGTTCTTCCCATGCTACTGAACTGACTAATAACGTTGCTGTCTTTGTTTTTTTATCATAGTTAATCACTTGTGTGTTCCCACCATTTAACATAGACCAATCACTAATACTTGTATCTTCTGATAATCTATCTCCTGTTAAATCTTGTAATTCCATTAAAACATATGTTGTGTTGCCATCTTTGAAGGTATTTTTAGCCGTTAGTTTTAATCCTTGATCTTCTACTGAATAATCCAATTTTTCTGCCTCTACTAATATCTTATCTGCTTCTGTACCAAAAGCTTTGGTATAAGCTGCTTTTATCGTATCTAGCTGCGTATAACCAACCATCAAACTAAGCACCGCCACTGCCCCAAGAATAGCTGCCCATTTTTTCTTTTTAGGTTTTAATGGTTTGATTTTCTCTGCTTCTTTATGGATATCTTCAAATACTGTTTGTTTTATTTTTTCTTTTGACTCATTTGGCATCTCTTGATTCATTTGCGCCAACAATTCATCTAATTGCTCATCTGTTAATTCTTCAAATGGTTCTTGTTGATATTTATTCATCCCAATTCTCCTCCTAATTCTTTAAACTGTTTTTGTAATTGTTTCTTACCTTGATACAATTTATTATCAATTAGTTTTGAGTCATAACCTGTCTTTTCTTGAATTTCTTTTGGTTTCATTTCATAGAAATAACGTTTAATAATAATTTCTCGCATGGGTTCTTCAAGTGTCATAACCGCTTGATAAAAAGCTTGCCAATCCATGTTACTTTCCTCTTTTGTTAATGTTGCTGTGATACTATCATCAAGCTCTACAGTCACATCTTTGGCTACTTGTTTCAGTTTATTTAATGCCATACTTCGTGTCATCATGCATAGATACGTCTTTAGTGTGCCTTTGCTTGGATCAAACCCCTTTGGATTTTTCCATAATCTAATAAACACATCACTGACCAACTCCTCAATATCTTGAATTCCCATGCCTTGCTGATGATTTAAATACTTTGAACCTACTGCCCACAATAGTTTCGTATAAGTATCCATTAGTTGACCTAATGCTTCTTCATCTTTATTAAGCAAGCTAGTCAAGTATTCTTCATCTGTCATATTATCCCTCCTCTATGTTTCTCACTTACAGTACAATGATTTTTTCGAAATTCCTTAAATACATAAAAAAAGTTCTAGAGAAATCTCTAAAACTTTTATTTGTTATAGTTTATTCTTTAAAATAGTCGCAATTTGTTGTGAAGCTGTCCCATCGCCATAGGGATTACTAGCAGTCGACATCTCCAGATACGTTGCTTCATTTGTTAGTAAGTTGTCTAGTGCTTCATAAATGATGTCTTCTTTTGTTCCAACTAGTTTTAATGTCCCTGCTTTTATTCCCTCAGGTCTTTCTGTTGTGTCACGCATGACTAACACAGGTTTACCAAGAGAGGGGGCTTCTTCTTGTATCCCACCACTATCGGTTATAATCAAATAACTTTTAGCGAGTAAATTATGGAAATCTATCACATCCATTGGTGGAATTAATTTAACTCGGTTCGTCTGACCAAATACTTCTTTGGCAAGAATTTGAATGGATGGATTCATATGAATCGGGTACACTACTTTAACGTCTTCATGTTTATCGACCACTCGTTTGACAGCTTGAAACATTTCTTTCATCGGTTTTCCTTGATTTTCTCGTCTATGAGCTGTTAATACGATTAGTCGGCTATCTCCTACCCACTCTAATATGTCACTAATATATTCATTTTTAACCGTTGTTTTTAGCGCATCAATCGCTGTATTTCCTGTGACAAATACTGTGTCTTCTTTTTTTCCTTCATTGAGCAAGGTTTCTTTTGCTTGATTAGTTGGCGCAAAATCAAGTGATGACATCAAACTAATTGATTGCCTGTTAAATTCTTCAGGAAATGGTGACGAAATATTATGCGTACGTAAGCCTGCTTCAACATGTCCTACTGGTATTTTAAGATAAAACGCTGCTAAAGCTGATGCATAAGACGTACTCGTATCACCATGAACAAGTACCATATCAGGTTTTTCTTTTATTAAAATAGGTTTGATTTTTTCTAAAATATTTTTCGTGACATCAAATAGATCTTGTTGTGATTTCATAATATCCAAGTCATATTTGGGTACCACATTAAACACACTCAATACTTGATCCAGCATTTCTCTATGTTGTCCTGTCACACAGACGACCGTTTCAAAATCATCCTGTTTTTCTAATTCATTAACAAGTGGGCACATTTTTATGGCTTCTGGACGTGTGCCAAACACTAACATTACTTTTTTCTTCAATTTTAGTCACCTCGTTATTTGAGTAATTGCTCGATTCTTTTCTTATCATGACTATATAAGTCATAACCCCTATCATCATATATATGTATCATCGTGTCACTTGTCGGGCTAATGATGTATATTTCAGGCATTTCAAAAGAATTCTTTATTTTAAACTGTGGTTTTCTATCTGGAAAATCTTGATTAATCAGACTAAGGATTAGTTGTTTCCATTTTATATTGTTACAAGTCGTTTCTACTTTCAATTGATGGACAACTTTAGTTACACCGTATTCTATATAGCTACATGTTTGTTCAGATAACTTTATTTTATTAACATGCTTGATACATTTATGCATGATTTTATCGACTCTTTTTTTACTATTTATCGGATACTTATTAATCAGAAAAATCACTTTATCGTCTTCAGATAACAAATCCAATAGAATACGTTTCAATTTTGTATATATTAAGAAAAACATGTCTTCGTTATAAGAGCCATCATCTAAAAACTGATACATATCAGGATGTAAATAAACTGATGTATGATAAGAAAACAGATTCTCTAAGGACTCCGATGTTAAATATTTTGTCATAAAGGTCTCCTTTTTAATCCATATTACCATGAATGAAGGAAACAAACGATACATTCTATTACTTTAACCTTAGTTGACGAGTGATTCATAGTTTGATAAAATGACAAACAATTACATATTTTAAGTTTTCTAGGGTTCCGTAGTACTACTGTATTAGTCTGGTCCAAGAGAAAACTCATAGAGAATTTATCTATGTCACGGAAGGACAAAAGCCTGGGAGATACTGTTTTTTTTACAGTGTCTTTCAGGCTTTTTTATTTTAAAAGGAGGAATATCAATGAATAAAGAATGGACGAAAGTTATCTTATCAGCAATACTAGAAGTTTTTTGGGTAATTGGTTTAACGCACTCAAACAACTTATTTCAATGGACACTCACTATTTTGCTTATTGTTGCCAGTAATTACTTAATGATTTCAGCTACAAGTAAGTTACCAACTGGAACAGTCTATGCTGTATTTGTAGGTCTTGGTACAGTTGGAATTGTTCTATCAGATGCCTTATTTTTTGGTGCGACACTTAATTTATTAAAACTAATACTCATTTTATTACTTATTAGTGGGGTTGTTGGTTTAAAACTGTTAACACCAGAAAACAATGCGAAGGAGGAAAAATAATATGGACTGGATTATTTTGATTGTAGCAGGTTTATTTGAAATGTTTGGGGTCACGATGATTAATCGTTTGTCTGTAAAGCGCACGTTCTCCACTGTATTACTTATTATTTTAGGATTCGGTGTGAGTTTAACATTACTTAGTATCGCATTAAAGACGATTCCTATGGGTACTGGGTACGCCATTTGGACTGGTATTGGTGTTGTTGGTGGGTCGATAATTGGCATGCTATTTTTTGGTGAATCAAAGGATTGGAAACGCCTTTTGTGTATTTTGGTTATTTTACTTTCCTCTATTGGACTAAAAATGATTAGTTAAGTTTGTTAAAATAATTCATCCTATTTTAAGTTACACTTAAGCTAAGTTATTTAAAGTAATAATCAGTTAAAGAAACATTTAGGAGGATTATTATGGATTTTATCAAGCGAGCGTTACTCAGTACGAAAGCGAAAAAAGGGCGAACGATTTTATTATGTGCGGTATTTTCTGCAATTTTAATTTTTGTTTTAGCTGGATTAACCATTCAAAGGGCTTCTGTTACTGCAACAGAAAATGCCAAAAAAAGCATTGGGGCTCAGGTCACACTGAGTGCTAATCGCGAAGCGGCTATGAAAAAAAATCAAGAATCTTCTAGCGGTGAACGTCCTGACCCAGGTAGCTTTAGTTTAACACCTGTATCATTAGAAGATGCAGAAAAAATTGCGAAGTTAGACAATGTAAAATCTTACTCATTTGTTTCCTCAACCTCTGCCACTGCTGGAGATGGTATTACACCAATATCAAGTAGCTCAGCAGAAAAAACAGAGACATCGACAGATGATTCTTCTGATGACTCAGCACCAAACGCTCCTGGTGGCGGTAAACAAGGTGGCACTATGGAACAGATGAATCAAGGAGATTTTCAAATAAGTGGTGTGGTTAATCAATCCATGGCATCTGCTTTTGAAGATGGAACCGCAAAAATGACGAGTGGTGAAGCCATTACTTCTGACGATGTTGACACTGATAATGTTGTGATTGAAGAAACTTTAGCTGAAGCCAACGACTTAAAAGTAGGCGATACCTTTACCTTAAAAAACTCTGATGATGAGACCAAAACATATAAAATGACCATAAAAGGAATTTATACAACATCAGAATCTGGCGATAGTATGGGCATGCGTTTCAACTTCTTAAATCCAGCCAATACAATTTATAGTTCATATACTTTTGCCAATACACTAAAAGGTGATGATGCAAAAGGAACAGTTGACTCTGCAACTTATACCTTATCTGATCCTAAAGAGATGGATACTTTTGTTAAAGAAGCAGAAAAACTAATTGATACGGACTCTTTTAGTCTACAAACAAATGATCAAGCTTATCAACAAATGTTAACTCCACTAAACAATGTCGCTAGTTTCGCTAAAAATATTGTCATCTTAGTGGCGATTGCTGGAATTATCATTTTAACACTGATTGTCATGATGACGATTCGTGAACGTTGCTATGAAATTGGTGTATTACTCTCAATTGGTGAATCACGTTTTAAAGTTATTTTACAATTTTTCAGTGAAATTGTTGTCTGTATGGTCGTGGCACTAATCATTGCAACGTTTAGCGGAAATATCGTAGGAAATGTCGTGGGTGAACAACTGATTAGTCAACAAACAACTCAAACGACAATGAATCAAGGTGGTCCTGGTAGTGGACAACCTGGCGGAGGAGATAATCAAGCTCCTGAAAGACCATCTGGTGGTGGTATGCGAGGTGGATTTGGTGCCATGGGGGCTAGTTCACAAGAAGTCGCAGATGAAATTGAAAATTTAAATATTTCAGTAAGTAGTACAGATATCATTAAACTCGCTGGCTTAGGACTACTCATTAGTTTCCTATCCATTCTACTATCATCACTTGGTATTTTAAGATTGCAACCAAAAAAAATATTAACTACTTAGAAAAGAGGACTCTATATGCTAAAAACACAAGATATTGGCTACTGGTACACAAATGAACAAGATTATCTTTATAAAAATGTCGATCTAACTTTTGATGCCGGAAAAATGTATGCCATCCTTGGCGCTAGTGGATCTGGTAAAACAACTTTTCTTTCGCTAATCGCTGGACTTGACGTTCCAAAAGAAGGCTCTATCTATTTTAATGATAAAAATGTGACGTCTATCGGATTACGAAATTACCGTAAAAATGATGTATCGACTATTTTTCAGTCATATAATCTGCTGCCTTACATGTCTGCTTTAGATAATGTCTTGACTGCTATGAGTATTTGCCAAACACAAGTCAATAATAGAAAAGAATACGCCCTTGAGCACTTAAATAAAGTTGGGATTGATGAGTCCTTAGCTACAAAACCTGTTACGCAACTTTCAGGAGGACAACAGCAACGTGTCGCTATCGTTCGCTCGTTATGTTGCAACCATGATTTGATCGTAGCTGATGAACCAACTGGAAATTTAGATGATCAAACGTCACAAGATATTGTTTCATTATTTCAAAAAGTCGCTCATGAACAGAATAAATGCATCATTATTGTCACTCATGAACAAGATGTTGCAAAAAAATGTGACAAAGTATTTGAATTAAAAAATAAAACATTTGAATTAGTAAAATAGCAAAAAGGACTGGTCACTAGCCAGTCTTTTTATATTTTTCAAAACTTTCAATTCCCATATTATTATTAAGAAGTAAATACCAGATAAGCATTGCGTTGGTATCAACATACCTTATCTCTAAATAAATCTATTGGAAAAATTTAATCACAACACCTGCTATTAAAATTCATGAAATAAAAAAGATTATATACAACTCCTTTTTAAACAATCTATCAAACTTAATAAATAACATTGTTTTTAAATAATTTTTCGGTTATGCTAACGGTATCATTTGAAGAAAGAAGAGCATTATGAAAAAAATATCGTTAACTTTAATCAGCCTATCACTCCTATTAATAGGTGGTTGCCAACAAAAATCAAACGTCGTCACACATGACAATCTTTCAAAGCAAGAAAAGGCATTAAAAGAAAAATATAGTGACTTTTATAATCTGACCTTTTTATCTGATTCTTCTAAAGGAGACGTCTATCCGGTTCCAGGCTTAAAAGAAACAGTGGTTCCTGCATTGGATAAACCAGGTAAAAAAAGTATCAGTCATTCAATGGATCCTCAAGGCGTAACGATTGCAGAAGATTACTTACTAATTTCATCATACAGTCACGATAAAAAACATCATTCCGTTATTTATGTTTTAGACAAGAAAACGCATGACTATATTAAAACAATTGTTTTAAAAGGAAATCCACATGTTGGTGGAATAACATATGATCCTATCGCAAAAAATATCTGGGTATGTTCATCTACAGACGCTAATCAAGCTGAACTCGTGGCTTTTTCTATGGATAAACTCACAGCATACGATATGAAAGAAAACTATCAGCCTATTATTTATGATCAAGAAATCACGTTAGATGGCATAAAAAAATCCTCTTACGTTACCTATCATGATAAATCGTTATATGTTGGTTACTTTTCTGTCAATCACAAAGCCGTTTTAGAAAAATATCAATTTAACGACGATGGCGTATTTGATACAACATTACATGGAAAAAAAGAAATGATAGATGATGATACAACTCTTTCTCCTGAAGAAAAATTACACGTTGGAACACAAATTCAGGGTATTACTTTTTATAAAAATTATATGCTTTTATCACGTTCTTACGGGGATAAAAACTCGAAAATACTTGTCTACGAATTAGATGACAATGATTTATTCCTTGAAAAAGATGCCATAAAAACGATAGAAGCACCACCTTATTTGGAACAAATTTCCGTATCAGGTAACAAACTCTATACTATTTTTGAATCTGGTACACAACGTTTCCGAGATAAAAAAGGACTGACTGTCGTGAATTATGTTGTGCCACTTGATTTGGAGAAGATGTTAGAATAATATAAACTTCCTTCAATTAATTATAATTTTTTGAAGGAAGTTGTTTTTTTATTGTCCAATGTCTATCCATTCTAATCCTTTGTCATTCAACTTTTCAACGTCATCATAATAAAGTACTGGTAAAAAAATCTTACTAATTTGTGTATCATCAACAAAATAACCAAATTTTATTTCTCTTTTTTCTCCAGGTTTAATATCTGGCATTTTATAAAAACTTTTTCCTTCACCATGGCTATTTAAATAATCTACTTCTCCAGAATACGGAGTAAAATCAACTTCTTCTTTAGTAACACTCAACCCTTTTTTACTATCTTCTAAAAGATAAAGTCTATTTTGAAAATATAAGTCTTTAATGGTTTTTTTACTTTTATTTTCTATAGTAGCTGTCAAATAAACAAATTTAGTTTTTACTTTTCTTTCTCCTACTACTTCATCAAGTGTTTGTATGCCATCTCCTTTTTTGATTATTTTTTGATTAAATGGCAATAATTCACCATCATTTGCTATTAACTGTTTGTCTTTAAGCTGTTCATATGAATTACTATTAAAATTATTTTTATCTAATAATTTTATATTATCCATAACAGTGGCACTTTTAACGGTAAATAAAACCTCTTGCGTGTCATAAACTTTAGTATTTACTGCATCACCTATCTTATGGATATTAGAACTATTTTTAGGTAAATAGTAATTTTTTTCTGGTTGTTTACCTTTGAATAAGTCTTTACTTAAAATACCATAATGAGTAGCTTCCTTTTCATTGGTTTCTTCTAAATATACTTTTTCTAACATTTTTTTCCATTCTGATTCCTTAACATCATTTGAAATATAGGCTTGTAAAACATAACCTTCCTTCTCAAAAAATAGATAAACAATCGTATCAAATTGAATATCTCCGGAATTAATCATATTTTTTTTAATGACAATACTAGGATGATTATTAAGTGTTAATTCTTCATAGTCTTTTGTGTAAAGTTCTTTAAAGTCTTCTTTTCCAGATAATTGCCATAAAACGAAACTTATTCCTCCACTGTTTATGTTGTTCTTATAACTAAACTTATTAGAGTCGTTATTTTCTACCATATCTCTTGGAATATAGTCGAATTTCAATTTATAAAAATGATCATGACTATATTTTTTACTATCTGATAAAGAAATATTTAATTCATAATTATTTTTATTTACTATCCATTGATAAATTTCTTTTGCAGCATAAATAGTTGTTGGAATCAAAAATGTTATAATAATAGCTACCATAAGTGCATGTTTTAATCCAAATTTGATATTAGATTTCTTAGTTGAAACCTGTTTTAAAAAAATTTTTTTATTTGATTGATAAGATGATGAAAAATGATGTACCTCTTGTTCTTTATCAAACTCTTCTTCAACTAACCTATTTGCTATTTCTTCTATTATTTTCCTTTCAAATTTTTCATTCTTTCCCATATCTCTTTCCTCCAATCACATTTTTTACCATGCTTATAGCTCTCTCAAATTGTTTTCGTATAGTTGCTTCTTTTGAATCCATTATTTTCGCTATCTCTTTATTTGATAATCCATAGTAAACTCTATACAAAAAAACATGAAGATATGGTTCTTTTAATTGCTTACTAATATCTAATATTTCCTGTTCAGATATCATTTTATCTACATAATCATTCACATTATTATCTTCTTCATGTTTATCTTTTTTAGTTTTATAAGTTTCAAGATATTTTATCTGAGTATTGTTTTTACGATATAAATCAATCGATTTATTCTTTGTTATTTTGATAATAAATTTTTTTAAATGTAGATCATCAAATTTTTTTATACTTTCAAAATCTGAGTATAATTGTTCAAAAACTTCTTGAGTAATATCTTCTGCTTGCTCTTTATTATTCAATACTGATAAAGCTTGATAAAATATTTTCTGTTCATAACTCTCATATAAATACTCAAAAAATTCTTTATCTGATTTGTTATTTATCATAATAAACTCCTTTCATAGCTACCTTCATAATATATAACGTTTCAAGCAACTATTTTGTGACACTTTTTAACATACAAAAAGAGATTTTTCCTAAATTACAGGAAAAATCTCTAATAAATCATTTTTATAACAATGTCTTCAATTCAACTTCTGGATACTTATCTGCAAACCAACGCATCGCAAATTGATTTTCAAATAAGAATAATGGTTCCTAAACCCTTCTCTACCAACGTTTATCTTACATTAAATTATTTCATCTTGCAATACAAAAATTCCGTAGAACCAACGCAAAGTGATGACTAATTTAAACAAAAAATTTACTCTATGTCCATAGTTAAAAATGACCATTCATTTGATTCATTAAATCTATAAATTTATGCAGTTCTTCTTCATCTTCCATGTTAACACCTAGAGCTTCACCAGAAGCCATTAATTTTTTTCCAATCCCCCAGTTAGAGCCTTCTTGCTCCTCTTCAATCATAATTGGAGCAACTTCTTTCAAAGCAGTAATTAAAGCATTACTATTTTTTATCTTACCAATTTCATCTAAAAATAAAAAGTACTGTGTTAAAACTGGTTCTACATGTTTAAAAAACGAAGACCCTACAGCTATTTTCCTAGTAAATGGGTCTAAAAGTACATATGATAACGATGACTGTGTCCATTCTCTCGGCCTTCTAAGTTCATAACTATAATTCCATTCACTAAACATCTCAATTATAAACTCAGCATCTTTTCTTTGAGCTTTTGTTAATTTTTCATAGTATGCCGATTTTTGAAATTCGTTTAGCCATTCCTCGGTATTTTTCATAATATTATTTAATACTCTATCTGAAAATTCATTATTCATTGTATACTATCTCCTTTTTTATTAAATTATACCTTATTCCAAAGAATTCTTATATATTTTCCAATAATTGCTTATTTTCTTTATAGATACTCCCATAATGTCTGCAATTTAAGGAATTGTTTTGCCTTGTTCCTTTAGTTCTGCAACATATGTAATCTTATCTTGTGGCGGCTGAACAGACTTTACATATTGTTTTCTAGACTTTCCACCATGTCTATGCCTCCAATTCGTAGTTCTACTTTTTTTAGACTTATAAACTGCTCCGTATAAAAATATAACCTATCATTCTTCGTTCTACCTTCTGTTATGCCACACATTTTCGAAATCTTAGAAGGGTTCCAGTCTATTTCTTTTTCATTATCAATTATGTCCTTTGCCTGTTTAATACCTTCTCTTAAAATATCTTCGTATTCTCCATCATACTTAATTTCCTGCCACAATATAGCTTTAGCTGTTGCATAACTCCCTTCGACATTTCTCGCATAGTACATCGCAAGTAGAGAGTAACCATAATAATTCATAATGGTTTAATAAGACAATTTGTTCCTAAGGGAACTCTAATCTGCAACTACTCAAAACAATTCATTCAACTGGCTACTGAAAAAATTAATCTTTTACCACGTAAAATCTTAAATTATAGACAACCAGCTACATTATTTTTAGAAGAAATTCAAAAGCTTAAAATCAAAACATGTTGGTAAGGATGGATTTTAATAGAATAACACAAAAAATTAGATGTTTTTACCTAGGTGGCTAACTTAATATTGCAATTTAGAAAAAATAAAGAGGAGTCTTTTATGAAAAAAACTTATAGAATACTTTGTCTAGAAATATTTATTATTTTGGTTTCATTATTTATCTATAGCCTTGAACCTTTTATAAACCCTACAAAGAATTTATTTATTTCTAATTTTTATGTATTATGGTGGATATTCTTTTTACTATTCCTTTTAATTTTTGGGATGATTTATACTGCTGTAAAAAAAGAACCAGCGTTGATATTTTTTAACATCATTTTATTTGTAATTTACTGTATATCACCATTTATCATTTCTAATATTTTATTTAATCGTGGATAAATAAAACAAATTATACCTAAATGTTTTTTACGTATTCTGAAAGATTTGGAGACTGGTTGTATTTTAGTGAACCCTCTTTATCTTTTTCAATAATAGCTTCTTCTAAGTTAATACCGTTAAGAGCAGCAATAGCAAACGTATAATGAATGACATCAACTAGTTCATATGCTAAGCAGCTATCAGAAGTTTTATTTTTTCGTCCTTGTACTTGGTTAAGAACTTCTGCAACTTCACCTATTTCTTCAACTAATTTCATAAAAAGACTTTCTGTTATCCCCGTATCCTTATATTTTAGTTCTAAGTACTTTTGTAATTGTTCAATGGTTAATTTACTCATAATAAGTCTCTTTTCTGTTTTTTATTTTATAATTGTATCATCTAGTTAACATATATCAAGTAGATGATCTTTGATATACTATATAAAAACAAGATTAAGTGGGTGAACTGATATGAAACAGTATTTAGAATTAATAAATGAACCATGGGGAAAAATGTTCTATGACATAATTAATCATCAATTAAATTTAAATAACTCTAAAGATTTGAAAGTATTAGATTTTGGTAGTGGTTTTGGCAAAACAGCTAATTCTTTCGCTCAATTCAATATTGTAACTGCGATTGAAAGGAATGAAGAAATGGTACAGAATAGATTTAATAACTATGATTATGAACAAATAATAGCCGATGAAAAAATGTTAGAACAGTTACCAAAGAACTACTATGATTTAATTATTTGTCATAATGTTCTTGAATATATTGATGACTATCAAAAAGTTTGCCGAATATTTTCTACACTTATAAAAAAGGATGGACTAATATCAATAGTCAAACACAATTTGAATGGTACGGTATTGCATAATGCTATTTTGTTAGATAATCCAAAAAAAGCTTTAGATATTTTCAAATCGCCGATTGTAAAATTAAGCTAGACAACTAAAAAATCATTTGTGATACACTCAAATTGTATTTCCAACCAAAGAAAACAAGGAGAGTGATCACAAATGACCTATACACATCTTACTACAGACGAGCTAGTTTTGATAGAAGCTTATTACCATCAAAATAAAAAAGGAACATACGTTGCGAAACAATTGAAACGAGCAAAACAGACTATCTATAATGTTTACAAAGCTTTTGATGAGGGATTATCTGCACTAGATTACTATAAAAGATACAAAAATAATAAAAAGAATTGTGGCAGGCGTCCTATTTCTTTATCTGATAATGAAACAGAATACATTCAAAAGAAGGTTGTTCAAGGATGGACTCCAGATGTCATTATTGGTCGTGCTGAGTTTCCTATCTCATGTTCTATCAGTACTCTTTATAGATTATTTAAGCAAGGACTGTTTGATTTGACCGCATTACCTATGAAAGGTAAAAGGAAAGCGAATGGTTATAAAGAAAAAAGAGGTAAACAAGCCTTTAAAAGAACCATCCATCAACGTAATAAGGACTATCAACTCTTTAATAATGAATTTGGTCACCTTGAAGGTGACACAATTGTTGGAAAAGATCATAAAAGTGCTGTTATCACACTCGTTGAAAGACTATCGAAAGTGATTATTACGTTAAAACCAATAGGCAGACGAGCAATAGATATCGAAAATAGTTTAAATAATTGGTTTAAAAAGTTTCCATGCCATCTATTTAAATCAATCACATTCGATTGTGGTAAAGAATTTTCTAATTGGAAATCAATCAGCAATCTAAATGATATTGATATTTATTTTGCCGATCCAGGAACACCATCACAACGTGGCTTAAATGAAAACTCTAATGGGTTATTACGTAAAGATGGATTACCTAAACAAATGGATTTCAACAAAGTTGAGGAATCTTTTATCCAATCTATCGCTTCTAAAAGAAATAATATTCCTAGAAAATCATTAAACTATAAAACACCATTGGAAGTATTTTTGAGTTATGTAGACAACGATATTTTGTCTAGCTTAATTTGACAAATGAAAAATTAAAAAAAAATACATCTAAAAATTTTGGTCATATAAATTATTACTCCACAAACAAATTAATAGATTCTTTTGAAGAAAGTGACATAATACTCATGAAAAGATTAGGAATACGTTCAACATACGGACTAAGTGGTAATAATTCAATTAAGTATAATTCTGAATGGTATGAAAATATGTTTGAATTAGAAAAATTATTATCGAATAAAACAGAGTTTTTAGAAACTGCATTTTATAATCATTTAATTTTCAAAAGAAGTAATTAGTTGTTTAACTCGATGGTAGATATAATCTGATATTATATGGAATTAATCAACTGTTGTGAATATACTAAATTAATTAATCTTCAACTTTTTGTAAAAACCATCCTCGAACTATCCCCACTCTGTAGGGACTATAATATCAAGCTTTAATTGTCCAGTATCATTATTCTTATAAATTTTCTTCTGTGGAAGTCTATTTACCAATTATATCGTCTTTAAACAGTTTTTCTTTCTTAATTTTAGAAGAAGATAAGCTAGTTGATGTTGTGCTATCGACAGTTTGTTTATTATTAGAAATACATCCGAATAACACTAAATTGAGACTTAATAGTGATAAGAAAATAATAGCTTTTTCATACAAAATCCACCTTTTAAAGTTTACTAATTTCCTCATATGTTATAATACCTATAAAATAGAATGGGGAACTGTGTATGAAAATAAAAAAATTATCTATGTCACTGTCTGTTATACAAGTAAAAAGTATTTCTGATATTGATTTATCGGTAACACCATTGTTTTTAGGAATAACAGAAGATGAATTGTCTGTTGTACTGCCTACAGAAAGAATGCCTACAAACGTTATATCTCGTGAAGATAGCTGGAATGGATTTAAAATTGAAGGAGTATTAGATTTTAGTTTGATTGGAATATTAGCTCAAATATCTTCTCTTTTAGCAGATGCTAACATTAGCATTTTTGCCATATCAACTTATAACACTGATTATATCTTAGTTAAAACAAATCAGTTTGATGAAGCGATTAAATTATTAGAAAAAAATAACTATCAATTAGTATAGTTATTTAATCGCTGTTTACATAGAACATCATCCTTATATGTAGAACAAGCCCCTTATAATTATTTCTGAGGGGCTTTAAATTATTTCATATAAACGTTCAAATGACACTTAGTTATCTTTCTTATTCTTATCTTTGTCCCTTACAGCCTCACTAATAATCGGCTCTTTTCTCCTCAATGTATTTATAAAAGTTATATTGGTAATAGATGACATTAACCAAATATACCATGACGTATTTGAGCCAAATCTTGTAAAGATTAATATATCATGACTAACTTCTTCACCTAACTTATCCAAGATATTAATTGAGTTAAAACTATCCTCAACAAGAATATCAACTACAATACTTATAATAAATATTATTACCCAGCCTATGATATAAGGTTTGTTTTTTTTATCAAAATAACAGGTCGCTGATAATCATCGTAAGCTCCAATTTTCTCAAATTCTACTCTTGAGCTTTGATATTTACCAATAAAAATAGATAAAACTAATAATGTCATCAACAAAAACAAATTAAAAATCGACCAATTCATTGTAATAAAAAACATAATTAATGAATAAATTGGCAAAATAACAAACTCTAGACGAGTTATTTTTTCGAATTCAAAAGACTTTGAACACATATAAATAACTCCTAAAAATAATAATACATAGTTAGACATAAAATCCCTCCCTTACAAAGAAATAATTTTAATTCTAACACATTTATTATTACGTCATTTGTCAAATTAACTTGGCTAAACTATCTGGCTCATTTAGATTGCTAATTGATTTTCAGATTAAAAATTCTTTAACTACGATGTCAAAACACAATTCCAAAATAAAAAACCTCTTTCCTAATCCAGTAAATTTGGTAGAAAAGAGATTTATAGAACCAACGCGAAGTGCTTAAATTTTTAATTAGATTTTATTTTAAACATGCTAAAAACATTATTATATTAACGATTTTCACAACAACGTCTTCAATTCAACTTCTGGATACTTATCTGCAAACCAACGCATCGCAAATTGATTTTCAAATAAGAATAATGGTTGATCAAATCGATCTCTTGCTAAGATATTTCGACTTGAACTCATTTTTTCATCTAACTGAGATGGGTCAATCCAACGAGCAATTTTTGTTCCCATTGGTTCCATGATTAACTCAGTATTGTACTCATTCAACATACGATGTTTGAATACCTCAAACTGCAACTGTCCAACAGCTCCAATAATATAATCCTCAGTTAAATAAGTTTTATATAATTGAATAGCTCCTTCTTGTACTAGTTGATAAAGTCCTTTGTGGAATGATTTTTGTTTCATCACATTTTTCGCCGTAACTTTCATAAATAACTCTGGCGTAAATTGTGGTAAATCTTCAAATTCAATCTTATTTTTACCAGTGAATAAAGTGTCCCCAATTTGATAGGTTCCTGTATCATATAGCCCGATAATATCACCAGCCACTGCTTCTTCTACGATTTCACGAGAATCAGCCATAAACTGGGTTGAGTTATTTAACTTAATTTTTTTCGATTCACGAGCTAACTTAACTTCCATGCCTTTTTCAAAGCTCCCTGAACAAATCCGAACAAATGCAATTCTATCCCTATGAGCTGGATTCATATTTGCTTGAATTTTAAAGACAAATCCAGAAAAGTCCTTGTCATAAGGACTCACTTCGCCACCATCTTTTGTTTCATGCTCACTTGGTTTTGGTGCAAATTGTAAAAACGTTTCTAAAAATGTTTCCACACCAAAGTTTGTCAAAGCAGAACCAAAGAATACTGGTGTTAATTCACCTTTAGCAATTTTTTCTTCTGAAAATTCATTTCCAGCTTCAAGTAATAACTCGACTTCTTCCATTACTTGAGAAAAAATTGATTGCTCTTTTAATGGATGGTCTATTTCTAATTCTCTATCCTCATTAAGTGGTAAGAATCTTTCCCCATCAAAACGATCAGGACGATGAATTTCTATACGATTATTGTAAATATCATATAATCCTTCAAATCCTTTTCCCATACCAATTGGCCAGTTCATTGGATAAGAATCAATTTCTAACACTTCTTCTAATTCTTCTAGTAAATCAAGTGGCTCACGACCATCTCTATCTAGTTTATTAATGAATGTAAAAATAGGAATACCACGCATACGACATACTTGGAAAAGTTTTTTTGTTTGTGCTTCAATCCCTTTAGCACTATCAATGACCATGACTGCACTGTCAACTGCCATCAATGTACGATAGGTATCTTCCGAGAAATCCTCATGTCCTGGTGTATCTAAAATATTCACGCGTTTGCCTTGAAAATCAAATTGCATCACAGAACTGGTTACCGAAATCCCACGTTGTTTTTCAATATCCATCCAGTCTGATTTAGCATAGTTTCCAGATTTTTTTCCTTTTACAGTTCCGGCATTTCTAATTGCGCCACCAAACAATAGTAACTGTTCCGTAATTGTTGTTTTACCAGCATCCGGATGCGAAATAATAGCAAATGTTCTTCTTCTATCGACTTCTTTTTGTTGATCAAATCCCATATATAGACTCCTCTTAGTTTTTCTATGTAGTTATTACTTAGTTAGTAGAAATTCACGCTCTAGTATAACATAAAATCTCAATTAATAGATTTTATTTCATAAAATTTTAAAAGAGGCTGACTCCAAAGTAACTTTTTTATGAAAATTACTAAA
Organism: Vagococcus martis; assembly: GCF_002026305.1. NCBI lineage: Bacteria > Bacillati > Bacillota > Bacilli > Lactobacillales > Enterococcaceae > Vagococcus > Vagococcus martis. Next base: position 549,938 of record NZ_MVAB01000001.1, read on the forward strand.
CTAACGCAACAAAAATCCCATGAAGTCAGTGTTTTAATAAACTGATTTCATGGGATTTTTCTATTTTAAGACTTTGGGGTCAGCCTCTAGTCTACCTATTTTTGTCGATTTTTATAAGAGACTATCATACTCGCGATTAACATGAGACCAATAATAGAAATAACCCAATGTTTCACCATATCTTCACCTGCTTTTGGTAAATGTGTAGCATTTGTTTTTTTGTTAGTGCTAGAACTATTAGAATGATTACTTTCACTCATAGTTGATGTATGATTAGCAGTTGACTCACTTGTGCTTGGTTCGCTCGTACTTGATTCTGTTGTACTTGATTCTATCGTACTTGATTCTGTTGTACTTGATTCTGTCGTACTTGATTCTGTCGTACTTGATTCTGTCGTACTTGATTCTGTTGTATCTGGTTTAGGTACAATTTTTTTATTTACAATATTTTCCAATTGGACCGATTTTACTTGTCCATTTTCTTTTCCACTCACTGTAAATTTAATAGCTGTTATTAATTTTTCATAACCTGTCGGCGCTTTGGTTTCAACTAATTCATAGTCGCCTGGTGATAGATTTTCAACTACAAATTTACCGTCTTTATCACCTGTAATGTTTTCTTGAACTGTTTTGCCATCTTTATCCAATACTTCAAATACTGCGCCTTCTAAACCTTTTCCTGTTTCATCCACTTTAGTAAATTCAACAGTTCCTTGATAGTTCACGACATCTTTTAATACTAGAACTTTTGGTTGACCTTGTTCGCTATCTTCTACTTTAAATGAGATTTTCTCAGTATTTAAGATATAACCTGTCGGCGCTTTGGTTTCAACTAATTCATAGTCGCCTGGTGATAGATTTTCAACTACAAATTTACCGTCTTTATCACCTGTAATGTTTTCTTGAATTGTTTTGCCATCTTTATCCAATACTTCAAAGATTGCGCCTTCTAAACCTTTACCTGCTTCATCCACTTTAGTAAATTCAACAGTTTCTTGATAGTTCACGACATCTTTTAATGTTAGAACTTCTGGTTGACCTTTTTTGCTATCTTCTACTTTAAATGAGATTTTCTCAGTATTTAAGATATAACCTGTCGGCGCTTTGGTTTCAACTAATTCATAGTCACCTGGTGATAAGTGTTCGACTACAAATTTACCGTCTTTATCACCTGTAATGTTTTCTTGAATTGTTTTGCCATCTTTATCCAATACTTCAAAGATTGCGCCTTCTAAGCCTTTACCTGCTTCATCCACTTTAGTAAATTCAACAGTCCCTTGATAGTTCACGACATCTTTTAATGTTAGAGCTTCTGGTTGACCTTTTTTGCTATCTTCTACTTTAAATGAGATTTTCTCAGTATTTAAGATGTAACCTGTCGGCGCTTTGGTTTCAACTAATTCATAGTCACCTGGTGATAAGTTATCTAAAGCTATTTTACCAGTTTGATCTGACACAAGATTTTCCTTAATTTTTGATCCAGTTGCTTTATCATATAAATCAAATATCGCATCTTTTAAAGGTTGACCATCTACATCTGTCTTTTTAAATTCTGCTTGAGTTTTATAATTTACAAATGTTTCTTTTATAGTTTCTGGTTGATCAAATGATTTATCAGAAATAGTAAACTCTACATTTTCTTTATTGATCATGTAACCTGTTGGTGCCTGTGTTTCTTCTAATTCATAACGACCTGGTGCTAATTCTTCAATTAAAAGTTGTCCTTTTTCATCTACTGAAAGATTTTCTCTTAAAACTTCTTTTGTCGCTCCATCAAGTAAATTAAATACAGCACCAGTTAATGGTTCATTAGAGGCATTTACTTTTTCAAGTAACATACTTCCTTTGTAGTTAATCATCGTTAATTCTAATGCTTTTGGTTGTCCATTATCTTCAAATGACACATCAAAAGGTAACACTGTTTCATTTCTCACAAATCCTGTTGGTGCTTTGGTTTCAACTAATTCATAATGACCTGGCATTAATTGTCCAGTCATGACTTTACCTGTACTATCTGTTGTTAGATTATTTTTCACGATTTGATTAGAAAGAACATCTCTTATGGCAAATACTGCACCTGATAATAAATGTGCTTCTTTATCCGTTTTAGTTATTTGAATACTACCTTGATAATCAGTAACTGATATGACAGACTGTTCTGGCATACCTAAATAACTACTTTCAATAGTGACAGTAAACTCTTGTGTATTTAATTTATATCCAGCTGGTGCTTTAATTTCTTTCACAACATATTCACCTGGAGCTAGTCCAGTTACAGATACTTGTCCTAATAAATCTGTTGTTAAATCTGTCGCCACAACTTGTGGTTTGCCATCAATAATACGACTTAACTCAAAGACAGCATTTGAAAGTAATGTTCCTTCTTCGCTCGTTTTCTTAATTAATAAACTACCTTGATAATTAGTAAACGCGTCTAGTGTAACAACACTTGGTTTACCTTCTAATTGATTGTCTATTGTAAAATCAATACGCTGAGTATTTTTAATAAATCCAGTTGGAGCTGTCACTTCTTCTAATGAGTAATGACCTGGTGCTAAATCAGTAATAGTAAATTGTCCTTTACTTGCCTCAGTAATCTCACTATTGACAACTTCACCTGAATCTTTATTAAACAATTTAAATGTAGCGCCAGAAAGTGCGTTACCTTTGTCATCTACTTTAGAAAATGACACACTACCTTGATAGTTTACAATATTATCTAATTCTAATTGTTTTGGTTGACCTTTTTGTTTACCATCAATGCTAAACGTCATTGGCTTAGTATTTAACACATAGCCTTCAGGTGCTTGGGTTTCAATTAACTCATAATTTCCTGGGGCTAAGTGAGTTAACGTAAATTCACCTTTAGTTGTTTCTTTAATAGAATCTACTACAACATGTTTTGTTTCAGCATCTCTTAATGAGAATACCGCACCACCTAATAACTCACCTTGATCGGTTGTTTTCTTAAATGAGACACTACCTTGATAATTTACGATATCATCAATTTTAGTTACAGCAGGTTTACCAGACTCGTCTTTTTGAATCGTAAATTCATAAGGTTCTGTATTTAAAATATAATTTTCTGGTGCTTTTGTTTCTTCTAACACATACTCACCTGGTGCTAATCCACTAATTGTAAATTCACCTGGTGCTACTTCTTTAATATCTTGTTTAATGACTTTTCCTGTGTTTTTATCACTTAATTTGAATTCGGCGTGATTTAGTGGTTGATTTGTCTCATCAACTTTTTTGAAATGAACGTCCCCTTGATAGTTCACAACATCTGATACATGAGTTTCTTTTGGTTTTCCATTTGTTTCTGTAGGAATAGTAAAGGCGATAACATCTTTGTTTCGGATATAGTTTTCAGGCGCTTGCGTTTCTTCTAATTCATAATCTCCTGGAGCTAATCCTTCTACAACATAATGGCCTTTATCATCTGATTCAACATCTTTTATGATAACTTCTTTTGTTTCTTTATTTACTACTTGGAATTTGGCTCCAACTAATTTTTCGCCAGTTTCCGTTACTTTGTCAAATGTTATTTTACCTTTGTAATTCACGATACTTCCAATATCGGTTATGCTGATTTCTCCATTGCCCTTATTATCAATCGAGAATGGTGTTTCTTCTGTATTTCTGATATAGCCTGTTGGTGCTTGCGTTTCTTCTAACACATACTCACCAGGAGCAATACCTTCTATCTCAAATTCACCTTGGTCATTACCTGTCAATTCATCTATCACAACATCTTGAGTGCCTTTAGTTTTAATTCTAAAAGTTGCACCTTTTAATGCATGACCATCTTCTGATACTTTTTTAAACTTAGCTGATCCTTTAACATTTTTCACTTGTCCTAAGCTTATTGTTTCTGGTTCAGTTGATGCGTGCTCTGGAATGTCAAATGACACATTTTTAGTATTTAGCACATATCCAGTCGGTGCATTTGTTTCGACTAATTGATATTTCCCTGGAGCTAAACCACTCACATTAAAATGCCCATTATCGTCTCCAGTCACACCTTTTATAGATAATGCTGGATTATCTAATGATAAAATATCAAATGTTGCACCTGACAATGGTTGTGTTGTTTGACCATCAACTTTATCAAATGACACACTACCTTGATAATTAGTAAATGTTAAAGCATCACTTTTATCTGAGGTAATATGAATTGGTAATAATTCATCATTTCTAATATATCCTGATGGAGCTGATAACTCTTTTAAGTAATATGTACCTTCTTTTAACTCGCTTAAACGAATTTGTCCATCTTCATCAGATACAAGAGGTGCTTGGTTAATAGCCAATTGTTTTGATTCATCAAGTAAATTAAATGTTGCTCCTGATAATGGCCTGCCATCTTTAGATACTTTTGTGACAACCACTTCATTTGGATCATTGACTTCTTTGATTTCTTGTATGTCTGTTTTATTAGCTTGAGGTGTCACATCAATCAGTTTACCTGCTTTTAATTCTGGACTAATCAAGAAATGTTCCGGTGCTTTTGTTTCAACTAACAGATATTTTCCTGGTCGGATATTACCAAAATCCCATTGACCGTCTTTATTTGTCACACCTGAACGTAGTAATTGTTTTTTCTCACGTTTAGCATTTGTTTTCCATAATTCAAAATGCGCACCTTCTAATGGTTTATCATCAAATGATGAATGCTTGGTAATACGGATTTTTCCAGCTTTACCAGTTGCTGTTGCATCATTATCTGTTACCAATACATGACTTTTGGTTTCAGTTTCCATATTTTCTACATGATCAGCTGTTAATTTAATATTATTGAACACATATACTTGTGATGCATCTGTTGTATTATTTAATGATGTGGCGTAACGTAAAATATATGATGTATCAATAGTTGCTAATTCACCAATGAGTTTAACCGTTAGAATTTGTTCTCCCGTTACGTCATTGGTTTTAATGTCAACATCAAAATCTTTTCCTTGTACCAGTTCTTTATCCTTATCAATTGTTCCATCATTATAAGGATTTGAAACAGTGGTAGAGTAAAGTTTTATTGATTTTTTATCCAATATTTGATTTGAAGAAGGTTTGTCTGTAATGACAACATTTTCTAAATGTGATTGAGATGGATTAATTGTGGCATCCCATAATATCTCGTTCCCATTTTCTGGATTCACTTCACCTGTTTTTTCAATTGTTTTACCTGCAAATGGCGGTTTGATACTTGCTGATAATTCATGTTTTATTTTATCATTTTCAAAAACAGCTTTGTTTTTGACACCACCTTTAGTTACCAATAACCCTTTATGTGTTGTTTGATATTCTACTCGATATGCTTTTGTGCTGTCTTTAGGTAAATTAATTTGAATTCGTTTGTTTTTACCTTCTGAAATTATTTTGTGATCAACACTTGATGTAACATCAATTTCTTTTGCTGTTGTACTATTCGAATAAACTTTTAACTCATAGATTTTTAGACTATCATCAATCAACTCGTGTTGACCTTCAATCACATCTTCAATCGTCGAATTAACTAACATGTGGCGATTTAAGTTAACATCAATCATCCAATCATATGACTTTTCTTTCATATTATATGTCACATGTTTAGAACCATTAAATTTAAAATTATCTTGCAAATCAGCATGTATTTCACCAGTGTCTGCTTGTTGTTTCTTCCCACTTTCGTCAGTCCACTCATGAGATGACTCATTCCAAAAAATATTATCATCTTCTTTTTGATGGCCTTTATCGACTTTAGACAAATCAAATGCTGTTTTGTAGTAAATTTGGTAATACTTATCTGTTTTTTCGGCTAATTGTCCTAAAAAGATAATTTTGAACTCTTGTCCGTTTACCTCAATTTTATAATCTTTATTGACAACAGGGTCTGTTCCACCAACTTCTCTTATTTCAACAGAATCTTCAATTAATGTCTGACCTGGTGAAAGTTCGTCTGTTAAAACGTAATTTTTCATTGTGTATTTTGCACGGTTAACATCTAACTGCCAATCTAATGTTTTGTCTTCATAATTAACACCTGTAGACCATTTACTTAAATTTTGATTGGAAACAGAACCACCACTACTCGCTGTATAATCATCGATTGATACATCATTAGCTAGTTCCTCTGCTCCTGATACATAACCAGTCACTTTTGTTTGATAACTAATATAGAGTGCGTAATCTATTTCTGAGGTTAATTCAATATCAAATCCTTCAGAGCCTTTATCGACAACTGTGTAAAAACTTTTATCTAATACGTCACCTAGAGATTCATTTCCATCTTCATCAAATGTTACTTTATGCACTTCGATACTGTCTGAGACAACAGACATACCATATCCTGCATCTTTCGAAATTTTAAATCTATCTTTAATTGTTGTTCCTTTCGCTAATTTATTTTCTAAATAATTTGCCCGTACACCCCAACTATAAAGTTGACCACCATCACCCACTTCTTTAGGGCCTGTTTTTGTTAAGTTTTCATGATAATCAGCAGAAACAGTTGCTTCAGCTTCTTTTGTTTTTCCATCAAATATTAAGGTTGCTTTGTTGGTAAACTCTGGTCGTCCATTTTCTTCTTTTTTCTTTTCTAAACTGATTTTTGTTTTTAACTTGATTCGGTATGCTTCATTTATATCCTTCAAGAAGATGACTTTATCACCTTCAACTTTATAGTCGACATTTTCAGTTAAAGTTAACTCTTTTTCACCTAGCACATTTCCATCTATATCGACATCTAAAGGAACAATTTGGATTGATTCTTTTGTTAATCCTTTTGGTAAGATATCTTGTACTTCTGGTTTAACTAAAGATGACATTGATTTATTGATGTCAATATCCCAATTAATAAAGTTGGCTCCCCATGTTTTATCAGGACGACCACTTTTTTCAATCACACTATCAATATTTGATTTTACCATCACTTCAATTGGTGGTAAGGATTCTTGATGAGGTAAACGAATTTCTACCTTACCAGGTTTTGTTATTTCTTTTAGTTGTTGATTATGAATAAATTCTCCTTCAATAAATCCATGTTGTGAAATCTCATCATTAAAATCAAACCGAACTTTTCCATCCGATGTTAATGTATAGTTACCAAATACAATACCCTCTTGGCCTTTTAACTCGCCACTTCTTGGTGTTACTTGAAGTTGTTCTGGTAAATAAAATTCATAATAATCACCTGCAACCATTTCTTGTGCGACTTCTTCAGGAATTGCCCATTTAATGGCAAGTCTCAATGGTTGGTCTGCTCTGATACCTTCACTTGGTAATGGTTGTTTATCATCTAATGTAATAGATACGCTTTCAACTAATGATTTTCCATGATTTAATTCGTTAATTAAAGACTCGATATTACCTGGTTCTCTTAATTCTCGTGTTTTTTTAGCTTGGTTAATCGTTTTACCTAAGTCAGTTGTTTCTTCTTTGACGTCGTTAAGATTACCCGCTGACGTATTATTTTTTTCTATTTCTTGATGTATCTCTTTTGTTGCACCATCAGGTAGGGTAATGGTCCAACTCTCAACATTCTCATTTACTGGTTCTAATTGAAAATCCATCAAACTGGTTGTTTGCCCAGATAAAGTCAAATTAAACCCACTATCTACTATTTGAGTGGTTACTTCTTTTTGTTCTTCTATAACTGATACTTTTTTTAGTGGTTCAGAACTTTTAATTAATAACTCTTCTGATTCTGTTGATTCTTTATCAATGTTTATTTTCAGTGACGATAAACTTGGCTTATCGGACGCTGATTGAAAAGTAAAATCAACCAGATTAGTTGATGTTTCCTTTACTGTTTTATCAACACCTTCCGCTACAGCCACAACTGGTTGAATAAAATATGGAATGAGTAATATTAACGTCATCCAAAAACCAAATTGTTTTTCTTTAATTTTTTTCATGCTTCCCTCTCCCCTATAACTTTTCTTAGTAAATCTAATTATAGGGATATATTTGATCCTATCTAGACCAATAACTTCTCATTTATAGGTAAAAAAAGACCTAAATCAAAATATTTTTTTCACAAATAGTTTTAACTAAGAGGTTGATGATAACATTAATAACTAAACAAAATAATGTATTCGTTATCATGTGTTTTATTATTAAATATAATAGTCTTTTATATACAAAAAAGTTTTATACAATATTATGTAACTAATTAAACTAACTTTTTCTTTTCTCATCTAATAACCATTATAAAAACACGTTTTAAAGGTACATTAACGAACGTTTTTAAGCATAAAGTTTGCTTCCATAAAAAAATATATGTATTATTATTAATTCGAATGTTCAAAAAAAACCCTTAGGAAAAATACCCAAGGGAGTTTTCATAATCTATTCACTTTTTGTTGCTACAAATGACTCTAACATCTCTTTAACATTTAATCCTGTTGTTTCTTTTAGTGTTTCTTGAGTAGAAGCTAAAAGATTGGTTGCATAATTTGTAACACGGTTGGCCCCACTATTTTCTCCACCTTGACCAGTATCCACAACAGAAATTTTCTCAATATTTCCTAATGGTTGTGCTGCTTGTTTCACTAATTCAGGTAAGATTTCAATAATCATACTCATAACAGCAGCTTCCCCGTACTGTTTGAATGCTTCAGCGATTTGTTCTTTCGCTTTGGCTTCGGCCTCACCAATCGCTAAGATAGCATCCGCTTCAGCTTGACCTTCCATTCTAAGTTGAGTGGCATTTGCTTTAGCCATTGCCTCTACTTTAAATTGTTGTGCTTCAGCTTCAGCTACTTCAGTTGCTTTTTCTGCTAAGGCTTCTTGTTCTTTAGCGTAACGATCAGCGTCAGCTTTTTTCTTCACTTCTGAGTCGTATTGTCGTTCACGACGTTGAATTTCTTTTTCTTCTAATTCAATTTGTTTTTGACGTTCAATGACTTTAACTTCCATCTCTTGCTCGATAACGTGTTGTTGTGCTTTGGCACTTTCTAAGTTATAAGCTTGGTCCGCTTTGGCTTTTGCAATATCTTGCTCTTGTTTATAGGCTGCTAATTTTAATTCTTTTTCTTTAGTCGCTTCAGCGATTTCTGTCTGACGTTGTAACTCTGCTTCTTGTGATTCTTTTTCTGCTTGAGCTTTTTTAATACGTGTTTCTTTACTTGCTTCAGCTTCGGCAATTTCAGCATCACGTTTTACTTGAGCAATACGAGGTTTTCCTAATGAATCTAGGTAACCATTTTTATCACGTACTTCTTTAATAGTAAATGATACAATCACAAGTCCCATTTTAGCTAAGTCTACACTGGCTACTTCTTGCACACTTTGAGAGAACTTATCTCGGTTTTGATAAATCTCTTCCACTGTCATTGAACCTAAAATAGAACGTAAATGTCCTTCTAACACTTCACGTGCTTCATTTTCTAATTCTTCACGTGTTTTTCCTAAAAATTGTTCCGCTGCAGTTGCGATTTCTTCAACTGATGAGCCAATTTTAATAATAGATGTTCCATCTGCCATAACTGGTACACCTTGTTCAGTATAAACATCTGGTGTTGAGACATCTAATTTACTTGATAAAAGACTTAAACGATTGCTTCTTTGGAAAACTGGTAAAACAAATGCTCCACCACCACGTACAATTTTGACACGATTTCCTTCATTGTCAGCATGGACATTTTTATTTCCTAAATAGCTCCCACTAATAATCAATGCCTCATCTGGTTTAGCTGTTTGATATTTTGAAACAAACACAATCAACAACATCACTAAAATAAACGCAACTAACCCAATGGCTACAAACATTAAATTCATTTACATTTCTCCTTTTTGTTTTAAAAATTTTCTACATACGGTACGACATAACAAACTCTTTCTCTTACTTCTATAATGAGTACTTCCTCACCCTTATTTATTTGTGTTTCTTGATCTGTATAAAAGGTTGCAGGACGACTCATTATCCCTGTTACATTACTTATTGTGATTTCTCCCATGCCTTTAATAGGTATTGGTGTTACCACAGTTGCAACTCTTCCTTCAAGCGTTTTCTCCGATACTGAAATCGTTGATTCTGAATTCTTTAAAGGAATTAATATATAAAAATTTAATAAAAACACAATAACTGATGATAGCAAAACAGCAGTAGCAAATACCCAACCACTACCCAAGGTTGTTAACGTCTCCCCAATATAGCCAAAAAGTGACGTAAATGCAATCCAAGGTACAATTAAGATTGGATCAATCGGTCCGTCAAATTGGAAAATATCTCCTATTAAAAACAAGACAACTGATAGGATCGTACAAATGATTAACATATAAAAGTATACCTGCTCAATTGATTGTATCCCAAACATCCCTCTCACGCTCCTTCCCACCTTATTAATATTAGTTTACCAATCTTTTGATTAAAACAACAGAAAAATCGTACATTTTCCAACCGATATTCGAAAATCGTAGAAAAAAGACAAAAGAGATAGACCCTTTTGTCTTTTTTTATTATTCTGTTGATTTCAATGCTTCAATCATATCAACATGTTTCAATTTACGATGCATAATTAGCATCACAATAAATGAAAACAGAATCGTTAATAAGGCTGATAACACATAGCTGATTGGATGAATTGTAGTTGGGAACATCATCATATCAATCTCTGCTGTTTTTAATACATAACCATGTAGTAATACGCCAAGTACAAATCCAACTAAGATACCTAGTACTGTTAAGATGTTGTTTTCTCGGTAAACATACATCGTTACTTCTCTATCATAAAAACCTAACACTTTAATAGTAGATAACTCACGAATTCGTTCTGAAATATTGATATTTGTTAAATTATACAGAACAACAAAAGCAAGTAATGCCGCAGATATAATTAATACCCACACCACGATATTTAAACTAGACATGGTATCATCCATTGCTTTTCCTATTTGACTTGTAAATGATACATTGCTAGCATAATGACTTTTTATTAATCTATCTGCTAACTCATTTTCTTTTGCCTCACTTAATGATTTATCAAACTTAAGTAGTTCAACATTATAATCTGGTTTTTCACCAAATATTTTTTCATAATAACTTGGTGTCATATAAGCAAAATTCATGACATAATTTTCAACAACTGCTTCAACCTTGACTGTGACATCTTTATTATCGGTATCTCGAATGGTAAGGTCATCACCAGATTTTACATCAAAAAAGTTAGCTAATTTTTCATTGATAATGACGCCATCATCATTTAATGAATACTTTTTATCACTCTTGCGATCTTTAAATGTAATAAAATCAGCTAGTTGTTTTTCTTGTTTTGGTACATCAACCGTTACTTCACGATTTGTGTATCCTTTTTTAACAACCGTCATATTATTCTGAGATAAATCAAGACTTAACGTAATATTTTTATCGTCTTCTTTGATTTTTTCATACTCTTTTTTTTGTGCAGTTGTACTATCGTCATTAAATGTAACTGTCGCATCATAATGCCAAATTTTATCAAATTGGAGTGGTACAATATCACCGATTGAGTCTTTCAATCCAAATCCAGTCAAAATCATTGCCGTACAACCGGCTATACCTAAAACGGTCATCAACATTCGTTGTTTATAACGGAATAAATTTCTGGCTGTTACTTTTTGGTTAAAGCTAAACCTATCCCACAACCAAGAAAATCGCTCCAACAAAATTCGTTTACCTGGTTTTGGTGCTTTAGGTCTCATAAGTAAAGCAGGAGTACTTAATAAATCAACTCTAAGTACAAACAATGATGCTAATAATGTACATAATAATGCCACTATAACTGACTGAATGGTATAACCAACATAATACGTAATTATCACTGATGGTAAATTATACATACTACCGTATGCATCAAAGATAACAGACGGAAACAAATTATATCCTATTAACAATCCGACTAAACTACCCACAATACTGGCTGTTGTAGAATACACAATATACTTTAAAGCAATTTCAAAATTAGTATATCCTAATGCTTTTAGTGTTCCTATCTCACCACGTTTTTCGTCAACCATGCGAGTCATCGTAGTTAGCGAGATAAGAGCTGCAATCATGAAAAAGAATACAGGAAACACTGTCGCAATAGAAGAAATCCGATCTGCATTATCTTGAAACTCAGAATAAGAGGGATTATCATCTCTTGAAAAATAATGATATGTCGGTTCTTTTAAATTCTCCACTTTTTTTTGACTTGTTGCGAGTTCTTCTTTAGACTCTTTGATTTTTTGCTGTTCTTCTTCTATTTTTTTCTTTTCTGCTTCTAACGTTTTGCTTACCTCTTGTAGTGTTTGTTCTTGAACAGCATCAACTGGCATTCCTTGTTGTTTTGCTGATTCTAGCAATTGTTTATTTTTATTTAATTCTTTTTCTTTTTCAGAGAGTCGTGTTTGACCATCAGATAATTGCTTTTCACCATCTGCTATTTTAGCTTTAGCATCATCTAGTTTTTCATTTGCTTCTTTTTTCATCTCGTCTAATTGTTCAGATGGACGATTTTTTAAAGTTTGCTTCAAACTTTTAATGTCTTTATCGTATGCTAAATCATATGCTTTACTATAACTTTCTAATTTAGCTGTATCTTTATATTGAATATACGCTTCTGTATAAACAGGAAGGTTAAACACGTCTTCTTTGATATAGCCAAAGTAATCAACGGTCCCTTTACCTACTGTCGTATATCCTCTCGAAACGTTATCTATATAAATTGGGCTCTTGATGAATCCCACAATTTTAAATTTATCTCTTGATACACTATCTGAATCATCTTTTTGAATCGAAATTATGTCACCAATTTTGTAAATTTGATTGTCTAAAACCTGTGTATCTAGTGCAATTTCATCTTCTTTTTCAGGTAACTTACCTTCTACTAAAACAGGTAAATTCAACTCATTTTTATCTGAAGAGTAGGACATTAGTTTTAATACATGATTATTCTCTTCAGTTAAAACATCTAAACTATAAGACGGTTCAACTATGTTAACCTTACTATCCCCTTTGATTAAATCGATGTCTTTATCTTCTAAACCTGTTGTTGAAACAAGTTTCGTATCCATCAATTTGTTGTCTTTATAGTAAGTATCAGCTGTATGTAACATATCGGGGCCTGTTGCTTTTATCCCAGCATAAAACCCAACACCTAACATGATGATCAGTAGTATCGAAATAAATCTTGCTTTTGATTGATAAATTTCTCGAAAGGTGGACGTCCATAATGCTTTTTTCTTTTTCATTTACTTGAACCCCCCTACCATTCTAATTCACTAGCTTTTACTGGATGTTCATTTTTCTCCACACTTCTCACTTGTGCATCATTGATACGAATCACTCTGTCAGCCATTTTTGAAATTTCAGAATTATGGGTAATCACAATCACTGTTGTTCCATATTTTCGACATGTTTCTTCTAAAATTGCTAAAACATGTTTCCCTGTCTCAAAGTCAAGTGCCCCTGTTGGCTCGTCACATAATAATAATTTTGGATTTTTAGCTAACGCCCTAGCAATCGCCACACGTTGCTGTTCACCTCCAGATAGTTGGGCTGGAAAATTATTTTTTCGATGCCCCAGTTGAACCATATCCAGCACACTATCCACATTTAATGCCTTTGGTGATACTTGTGAAGCCAACTCAACATTTTCCTTAGCTGTCAGATTTGGTACTAAATTATAAAACTGAAAAACAAAACCAACATCTAACCGACGATATTTTGTCAGTTCTTTTGAAGTAAATGCTGCAATATTTGTTCCATCTATTATGACATGCCCTTCATCACAACTATCCATACCACCTAATATATTTAAAACGGTTGATTTACCAGCCCCACTAGGTCCTAAAATTACGACAAATTCACCTTTTTCAACTGAAATATTAATGTCATTATTTGCAACAATCACATTATCTCCCATTTTATAGCGTTTATACACATTTTTTAACTCGACATAACTCATAAAATCACTCCTTCTTATCTCATGAATCATTATAACAAAAGATAGTTTATTTAAACATCGATAACATTTGACGTTTGAGAACGCTTGTTCTTTTACTGAGAGTATCGTATAATAACAGTCGATTATAAAATAAGGGGTATTGTATGTCTACGAAAAATAAGCAAAAAAAATCATCACCAATTCAATATATTATTGGGTTAGCCGTCTGTATTATATTGGTTATAGCAGGAGTAAAATCACCTGATGCACTCCTTGATTTTTTACCATTTGATAACAAGGAATCATCACCAAAAACAAGCGAAACAATAAAGAAAGATAATCCAGGTCCAATTGAACACGGAAAATCTCGTTTCACTGCTAATGAATTGAGAGATAGTTCAAAAGGGTGGATTGAATATGGAAAATTAGATAAACTTGGTAGACCAACAACAGCGAATGCATTAATCAAACCAAACATGATTAATACTGGAACATCTGCCAACCAAAGTATTCGCCCACCTGGTTTTATTTCAGGTTTAGAACCACATAATCATTCACGCGGTCATTTAATTGGGAGACAACTAGGTGGAACGGGGGACAAATTAGAAAACTTAGTGACTCTATATCAAAATCCTGTAAACACACCTTTTATGACAAAGTACGAAAATATGGTGAGAAAAGCAGCGGATGAGGGTGAAACAATTCGCTACCGAGTTAAACCTGTATATAATGGTAATGAAGATATGCCTGTTGCCATTGATATCGAAGGAAAAGGACTAAGTAAACAGTCAACGATTGATTTTTATGTCACAATAGAAAACAAACAGTAAAGGAGTATTCAAATGATTACCTTTCACGAAATCGCTAGTCAAATAACTAATCATTCACCTAACTATTTTTTAGAGATAGTTATTACAAAACACCTGCAAGATTTAACTGACTACTTTATTTTTTCATCCGAAAAGATAAAGCAGCAATTTTATCAAACGCTTGAATTTTTAGCAGATGATGGTATTTGGACACAAGAAGAATTACAAGAGTATACATTTATTGCTCAAACGATTGATAATGACTATGTTTTAGCAACAGATAGCAAAACTTTAGTTATCCCATATTCTTGTTTTAAATCTGATAGTGAAAATTTTGATTTAACAATAGCGGCGTTTTTTTCATCTGTAGAGCAAGGAACGCTAAATTCAAACATTATAGCAAAAATAGACTAAAAGGAACATTCCTTCTAGTCTATTTTTTTATAATGTCTATTTCACCAGTATCTGTTTCTATTTCAAATGGCTTTCCTTTATCAATATCTGCACTATTTTTGAAATCATTACGAACATTTTTATTACCAGATTTAACTAAAAAGCCTGGAGCTTTATTATCTTCATCCGCATATTGAACCCATTTTACTAATCCTGATTCACTCTTTATGCTTCCTTTTATGGGCATATGTTGGGTTATAATAACTGGCCCTTGACCATTGACTACATCCAACGTCCCCTCATTTTCTCTTAAAATAATTTTTCCATTTTTAATATTCAGTCGTGTATGGCCAATTTGATTTTCAACCACTAAAGTATTATTATCACTTGTGATATCAACTTCATCCAGTGAGGTATCTGTCATAATTAGTTTTCCACTATTATTTACGACATTGGCTTTATCACCATTAATGTTGAGTAAGTTAGTAAACCCTGTTTGCGTTTTGACTGTCATGTTACCTACACCATTTTTAATAATACTTTTTCCTTTTTCGTTATTCACTTCAATTGGTGTATCAAAATTATTAACTAATAAATCCGCTTTTTCACTTACCACTCTGAGATGTTGACTATCAATATCTTCTAACACAATATCACCTGTTTTAACCGCTATATCAAAATGTCTAGCAAAAATATCTCTAGCCTGAATATCCGCATCCTCAAAATCCAGCACTAGATTTTTTTCCGTTGATTTTGGAATACTTAACGATACATCTAATTCACCCATTGCAGTAAATAAAGACATCGGTGTTTTTTGTCCTAAATCAATCATCATCTCTTTATTGTCTATCAATTCTTTTAAGTCTTCTTTACTATCTTTGGTCATTCTCCCTTTTAGCTTTATACTAGGATATGTACTGCTTGTTTGCTCAATCGTTAAATTAATCGGAAAATCACCTGTTAATGTCAGCGATTCTAATGAGTTTTGATTTAGTTGAATACTTTCATCAACCACTTCTCCCTTATAAAAGAATAATTTATAGTGGATGCTATATATTATAAAAAACGATATAATTACGAAAATAAGAGTAAAAAAAGACATGCGTTTCGTTGATTTATGGTTTATATCTCTTAACAAACCTAAACCAAAAAGAGAATTACCAAATATAAGAGCAATGAGGATGCTAAAATGATCATACTTTATTAAATTCCAAATGAAACACACGAAACTAAAGACAATTAATAATACAAATATCACTTTTAATGCAACGAAACCCACACGTTTCAATCGGGATACCTGTTTATATAGTTTATCTTTTTTCCCTTGTAATGCAACGGCTTGTACTTCTTCAATCCCAATAATGTCTGTTTCATATTGCATTGCTTTATTTAATCGTTTATCTTCATAAAACGCGTCAACAATTGTTTTAGGCGTTCCAAGTTTTGTCAAAATAACCTCGACTGGTTCGCCTTGTTCTAGCTTAACCTGTATATGTTCTAACATATCTTCTTTTAGTTCTTCAAATTCATCCATGTCTTTCTCAAGAAAAAGGTTTTTCATCTCATCAAAAAAATTTTCAATCTTCTCCATTATCTTCCTCCTGACATAATGATTGTACACTTTCGACAAACAGGTTCCATTCAGAAAATAATTCTTCCAAATGTTGCCTTCCTTTGTCTGTTAGCGAATAATACTTTCTAGCTGGACCACTGCTAGACTCTTTCAAATAAGTCGAACAATATTCCTCTTTTACTAAGCGTCTTAAAATAGGATATAATGCTCCCTCTGTAATAGCTATATGCTCATTCATCTTTTGTGTTAATTCATACCCGTATCTATCTTTATTCTTTAGTAGGTATAACACACACAGTTCCAATACCCCTTTTTTAAATTGATTCGAAATTTTCATAATTCTTCTAAAAGCCTCCTACGGCAATCATTCATTGTTAATATTACACGAATTCTAACAAAAGATAAACACTATAATAAAAAAGGTTACTATAAAATAAGTTTGACCTTACTTTATAGTAACCTAACTAATTGAGAGAAAACTCATTATTTTATTTTAAAATCAACTTTTGATCCGTCAAAATATTTCACTTTAAAATCAAATTTCTTGAAGTTTTTATCTGCATTTAATTTGTTTAATACATGATTTTTAATATCGTTTTTAGACATAGTGCGAACATCTACACCATCAAAAATGTCAATCGCAATCGCTTCAGCTTGATCACCTTTTACTTTTGTTTTTGTTGCTTCGTTTTCAAACTCTGCTTTTACGCGACCATCTTTTTTAACGTCAACATCTAAATCAATGTCTTTGTTTTTTGCACGGTAGTCGATTTCAATTTCAATTTCTTTAATATTTTTATCTAATGTACCAGTTGCTGGTAAATCAACTTCAGGTTTTTCTGTTTCTGGTTTTTCTGTTTCTGGTTTTTCTGTTTCTGGTTTTTCTGTTTCTGGTTTTTCTGTTTCTGGTTTTTCTGTTTCTGGCACATCCACTGTTACCACTTCAGAACCAATATTTACACGTTCAAACCAACCAGTATTCATGTAAACAACTTTGAATTCAACGTTTGTATTATTCACCATGTCTTTTAAAATACCTTGAGCTTGACGTGAGCTTAATGAAACACGTTGTGCTATCTTCGCTGCTTGAGAATCATTGTATCCTAATGACTTCCATGCGTCTGCTTTCGATAAAGAATTGTATATTTTTTGAACATTAAACAATGATAAATTGACATTTGTTGCACTTTCTAAATCAGCTTTTGTAAATGTAATAACTGATTTTTTAGCTGTTTGAGAAACAACTGTTTTCGCATCTACACTTTGTGTATTGACAACTAACGCTGAACCTCCTAATGATAATGTTAATAATGATAATGTTGCTACCTTAGTAAATTTCTTTTTAAACATATCTTTTTCCTCCTAAATAGTTATGTATTATTCTTATAACACTACTATATTATGAATAGTACTATTTGTCAAATAGTCTTTTTAAAATAGTTAAACAATACAAAAAGCCGTTAAATAAACCTTTCAAGTTAATTTAGCGACTTTTTATAAAAATAATTTTAAATTTTTTAATCAATAATAATTAATTCTTTTGGGTATTCATTTAATATTTTGCATCCATCTTTGGTTACAACAACTAGATCTTCAATTCGCACCCCTACCTCACCTGGAATATAAATACCTGGTTCAATAGAGAAAATCATACCCTCTGATACTTTGTTTGTATTACTTGCTGATACATCTCCTGCTTCATGAACTTCAGTCCCAATAAAATGACCTGTTCGATGCGTAAAATATTCACCGTAGCCTTTAGATTCAATATAATCTCTTGCTGCCGCATCGATATCGCATAGACGTGCCCCTGGTTTTACAGTTGCAATAGCACGTTTATTGGCTTCTAGTACTGTCTCATAAACATCGCGACTTTTTTCAGATACTTCTTTATAAAAAACTGTACGTGTCATATCAGAGCAGTACCCATTTTTTATGCCACCAATATCTAAAATAATACTATCACCCGCTTTAACAACAGAATCATCGTTCATATGATGTGGATCTGCACCATTTGCTCCGTATGCTACGATTGGTTCAAAAGAAAAGCCGTCATTTCCTAAATCGTGATAAATTTTCTCTAAACGTTTTGTCATTTCTAATTCTGTTAACTCTTCTGGTATTAATCCAATTAATTGATGTACAGCTAAATCATTATCATGAGAAGCTTCTAACATTTTTTCTATCTCATCTTCTGTTTTAATTGCTCTGACTTTATCAATGACATTAGAGCTTAAGGTATACTGACTGATTGATACATCTATTTCTTTCATAATATCTAAAAGAAAATGAGCAGCCCAATTTTTTTCGACCGCAATTGGTTGTGATTTATCTAATTCTTTAGCTAACTTTAATACGCCCATTCCTTCGTCTGTATCATCAACTGCAATAATCGGCATGCCTATATCAGATTCTGAAACAGGAAAAAGCCTATTAATAACTGCCACATGATGACCATTTTCTCTTATAATTAATGCAACTAATCTCTCACCTGGATCGATTGATTGACCAGTTAAATATGAAATAGAGGCTTGATCTGATACCACTAATTGGGGTAAATGTTGTTGTGCCATCTCTTTTAGCACACGATTCATTCGTTCATTATTCATTGCACTTCGACTCCTTTTTCTTGAATAAAAAAACGGTAGAAAACTCTACCGTTCTACTTAGTTCATTGTACTTCATAACGGCATTCACCGTCTAGGTATGTTGCTTCTAAATTCATTGATTTATCTAATACGATAAAATCAGCAGCTCTACCAGGTTTTATCATACCGCAAACATCATCCATTTTACAGCTAACTGCTGGCACATAAGTTGCCATCATTATCGCTTCTGATGGTGTTGCAATTCCCCAATCAACCACATTTTTGATAGCTTCTTTTAATTTTAAAATGCTTCCTGCTAAGTTTCCTTCTCTCATTCTAGCTGTTCCATCTTTAACCGTCACATTAAACTCACCTAACATGTATTCCCCATCCGGCATACCACCTGCCATCATGCAGTCAGTAATTAATGCCACATGATCTCTACCAGTCGAATCCATTAGTATTTCAGCAGCAGTTGGATGAACATGATGTCCATCGCAAATTAATTCTGAAAAAACATGTTCTAAACTAAGTGCCGCTCCAACCATACCTGGTTCACGATGGTTTAAACCACGCATACCATTATATGTATGAACAAATACGCTAGCACCTGATTCTACTACTTCTTTTGCTTGAGATAAGGTTGCATTACTATGCCCTAATGCCACAACAACACCACTATCTGTTACTTGTTGGACAAATTCTTTCACACCTTCACGTTCAGGAGCGAGAGCTATTTTTTTGATAATGCCACCTGAAGCTTCTTGCCATTCATTAAATACCTCAATGCTTGGATCTGAAAAATAACCAGGATTTTGAGCGCCTTTATGTTCCTCAGTAAAGAAAGGGCCTTCAAAATAAATACCTTGAATTTTTGCCCCTTTAACGTCATCTTTTACTTCTCCGATTGTTTTGGCAACGTTTTTTAATCGTTCATGATCTGAAGTTAACGTTGTCGGTAAAAATGATGTGACTCCACATGATAATAAGGCTTCTGACATCACTTTAATTCCTTCAGCATCATTATCCATGACATCATGATTTTTATACCCATGAATATGCGTATCAACTAATCCTGGTGCCACCCATTTACCTGATAGGTCTACTAACTCTGCATCTATATCAGGATTTTCAGATGATATTTCGCCAAAAACACCGTCTTTAATACTTAAAAAACCAGGTCCTGTTTCGCCACTTGCTAAAAAAAATTTATCAGCGTAAATCACTTTTTTCATTGCCAACACTTCTTTCTTTTATTAATACTTTAAAATTATCACTCTTTACATCATTAGTCAATAAATGGTCTAGATATTTCATAAAAACTACTTTTATTAGTGTACTGTATATTTATATATGATTGATAGTGATAAAATAAAAAGGTTTTTATTCCACATTTTGCGTTTTTAATGTTATAATACAGAAATAATTATTACAATGTTTTTTATTTTTGGATGATATAGGAGAGATTAGTATGGATACTCAAGAAAAAGTGTTCTTTAAATGGCAAGGAAGTAACTATGAAGGTGTCATTGAAAAAGAATACGACAATTCAGTTTTAATCGATGTAAATAATCCAGATGAAGAATTAAAAGAAAAATATTTAGGTAGAATTGTTATTAGTAAAAAAGATATTAAACAAAAATAAAAGTAGCAAGCCAGATTGGCTTGCTACTTTTATTTTTGTTTATAAGTTGATAAGAAAGTGTCTAAACTTTTTGTCGCTTTTTTTAATTCTTCCATCTCTGGTAAGTATACGATTCTAAAATGGTCTGGAGTAGACATATTAAATCCTTTTCCATGGACTAATAAAATTTGATGCTCATGTAAAAAGTCTAAAACAAATTTTTCATCATCTCTTATATTAAATCGCTCAATATCTAATTTAGGGAAAATATAAAAAGCAGCCTGTGGTTTTTTTACACTCACACCTGGAATGGCATTTAGTGCATCTGTAATATATTCACGTTGCTCATAGATTCTACCACCTGGTAATAATAATTCATCCACACTTTGATGACCTCCCAAAGCTGTTTGGATAATTTGTTGTGATAAAACATTTGAGCAAAGTCGCATAGAAGCCAGCATATTGATTCCTTCTATATATCCTTGAACATGTTTTTTCTCACCACTAATGACCATCCAACCACAACGAAATCCAGCAACTCGATGAGATTTAGATAACCCGTTGAATGTGACAACACATAAATCCGGTGCTAAACTAGCAATGGATACGTGTTCCAAACCATCCATTACTAATCGATCATAAATTTCATCTGAATAAATAATTAGTTCATGCTCTCTTGCGATTTTCACAATTTCTAGCAATAACTCTTTTGAATATAAAGCACCTGTTGGATTATTAGGGTTAATCAATACAATCCCTTTAGTTTTTGGTGTGATTTTACTTTTGATATCATCAATATCAGGATACCAATCAGCCTCCTCATCACACACATAATGTACTGCACGACCACCTGATAATGTAATAGCTGCTGTCCATAAAGGATAATCTGGCATAGGAACAAGTACTTCATCACCATTGTCAATTAGTGCCTGCATAGATAATGTAATTAGTTCACTAACACCATTTCCAGTATAGATATCATTAATCGTAACATTTGGTATTTTTTTTAGTTGGCAATATTGTTGAATCGCTTTTCGTGCCGAAAAAATTCCTTTTGAATCTGAATAACCTTCAGATTCTCTAGCATTAGTTATTAAATCATGAATAATTTCATCAGGAGCTTTAAAACCAAACGCAGCAGGATTTCCAGTATTTAATTTTAATACATCAATTCCTTTAGCAGTCATTCTATCTGCTTCTTCTAATACCGGACCTCTTACATCATAGCTAACATAATCTAATTTGGATGATTTTTTAAATTGTCTCATCGGTTTTCCCCCTAATAAAAAACTTGCCTTCATTTTTTCTAAATTACACCTAGAAACAATGAAAAGCAAGTTAATTTTTCTTTAAATTATTTATGGTGTGTCTTTACCTTCTACTGCCGTTGACGCCCCAACCAGTTTTCCTGCTGGATCTAGTCGTTTTTCCACCAATCCTAATACCCAGTCAGTTACTATCGCCATTAAAGCGGTTGGTAACGCCCCAACTAAAATAATAGCCGTTCCATCTGTCGCGTTGGTTCCTCTAATAATAATATCTCCTAAACCACCAGCTCCAACAAATGATCCAATCGCGGTAATACCTATTGCTACGACAAGAGCATTTCTAATTCCTGCCATTAAAACAGAAATAGATAATGGCAATTCAATCATCCATAATCTTTGAAATGGCGTCATCCCCATACCTTTTCCTGCATCAAGTATGTCTTTGTCTACTTGTGTCATACCGGTATAAGTGTTTGAAATAATCGGTAACAAGGAGTATAAGAACACCGTGATAATAACCGTATTCACCCCTAAACCAAATGCCAGCATTAACAATGACACCATAGCTAGTGACGGCACTGTTTGGATGACATTTGCCGCGCCAATTACCCAATCAGCTAATCGACGTTTTTTAGCAATAAAAATCCCAATAGGAATCCCAACAATAGCTGCAAAAAATACCCCGTAGATTGAAATAAGAAAATGTCTAACAAATTGAGAGAGGACATAACCACTATTGTTTTGTAAATAATAAAAGAACTGTTGCATTATATTCATATCTTGCATTATTTTTCCCCCTCAAAAAAGTTATTTTCTCGTAAGAATTTTTTGGCGACTGTTTCAGGTTCTAATAGATTATTATCTGCTTCATAATTAAGTCGTTGCATGGTTTTTGTATCTATTTTCCCAGACAATTTAAGCAATGCTTCTTTTAATTTTGGATTTTTATTCATCACATCATTATCAATCACAATACTACCATCATAAGGTGGAAAGAATCTCAAATCATCTTCTAAAACAACTAAATCATAACTTGCAATACGTCCATCTGTTGAATACCCTAAAACAACATCCATTTTTCCAGCAGCAACTGCATCATATACAAGACCTATTTGCATAGGATAAACCTTTTTAAAATCGACGTCATATGTGTCTGAGAATGCTTGATACCCGTCTCCATCACGTTTCATCCAAGATGTATCAACACCTGCTGTTAGTTGATCGGCAACATTTTTCAAATCACTAATTTTTTTCAAATTATATTTTTCAGCTGTTTCCTTTGATACCATAAAAGCATAAGTATTAGCGAATCCATAAGAAGGTAACCATGTTTGATGATATCGCTTGTTAAATTCTTCTGAAACAATATCAAACGCTTTTTCTGGATCTTTTTCAGCAGGTAAATTTAGTGTCCCACTTAAGTCCGTCCCTGTATAACGACCAGCAGAAATATCAATGTCTCCATTAACCATTGCATTGTGTGCTACTGTACTTGTTCCCAAATTATTGATAAGAACGACTTTATCATCTGTATAATGTTCAATCATCCCTTTAACCAGATTGGCTAATATCTGATTTTCCGTTGTGGCCAAAGATCCGACACGAATGGTTTGAGTATCTCCTTTTCCACCACCTAATCCAGGTAATTCGCAACCTGTTAAAAAGAGAAGCCCTATCATTAAAATGAATAATAATTTGTTTTGTTTTGTTCTCATTAACTATTAGCCTCCTTCATTTTAGGAGATAGTCTTTTTTCTAATAGTCCTAACAAGAAATCACTTATTAAAGCTAGTAGCACTACTGGAATAGTTCCTCCAATAATTAATTCTGGTTTGTATAAGTTTAACCCACTAAAAATCAAATCACCTAAACCACCACCACCAATATATGAGGCTAAAGTTGCCCAAGCAATAACGTAAACTGTTCCCAAACGGATACCACGCATAATTGTGGGGAGAGCCAGAGGGACTTCAACAAGACGAATTTGCTCTAAATCAGTCATTCCCATTCCTTTAGCTGCATCTACCATATTAGGATCTACTCCTTTAATACCCAAATATGTATTTCTTAAAATAGGTAAAAGCGAATAAATAAATAGGGCCACGACAGCTGTCATTTTTCCGACACCAAAAAAAGGAATAAACATCGTTAGTAAAGCTAAAGAAGGAATAGTTTGTAACACACTAGCAAGTCCAATGATAATGTTTGCTAATTTATTTGTGCGAGTCAATGCAATACCTAATGGTACCGCAACAATTACACCAAGTAGTAAAGAGATGCCCGATATATATATATGTTCAAATGTTTTGACAATTAATTCATTTCCATTTTCCAATAAGAAGGTATTCATTATACTTCCTCCTTCTCTACTGGTGTTTCATCTGCAGATGATGAATCCTCTTCTCCCCAAATCGTATCATAAACCATGTCTACAAGAGATGAACGAGTTAAAATTCCGACTAGTTTTTTATTGTCATCAACTACTGGCACATATTTCAAACCACGTTTTAAGATACGTTGAATGGCATCTCTTAAAAGGGCTGTTTGTTTAATATAGAATACATCAAGCTCCATAATATCCCCAACACTTGTTGAGTATCCACGCTTATCATTAATAGACTCAACATCAATAAAGCCTTTTAAGACATTATTGCCATCGACAACAAGTAACGTATCCACTCGTTTTTCACGCATCAAACGAATCGCTTGAGACAATGATTTTTCTGGTGTAATCGAAATAGCACGTTTCATCATGACTTCACCTACTGTAATAAAGTCTTGCTGACTATGCATCAAACGCTCTTCCCCGATTAATTCGCGGACAAAATCATTCGCTGGATTACGTAAAATATTTTCAGGTGTGTCACATTGAACCACTTTTCCATGACTCATGACTACAATTTTCGTTGCTAATTTTAGAGCTTCATCCATATCATGTGTAACAAATACAATCGTTTTCCCCATTTTTTCTTGCAATTCTTTAACAAAATCTTGTAATGAATCGCGAGTGATAGGATCTAATGCTCCAAAAGGCTCATCCATCAAAATAATATTTTGATCAGCAGCCAACGCACGAATCACACCGATACGTTGTTGTTGTCCACCAGATAATTCATTTGGATAGCGATCAAGCATTTCTTTAGGCAGCTCAACTAACTTAATCAATCTCTCTGCTATTTCATTGCGTTCTTCTTCAGGCCATTTCAATAACTTAGGGACTAGTGTAATATTATCTCTAATTGTCATATGGGGTAGCAGACCAATATTTTGAATGACGTAACCAATACTACGACGTAAATCAACAGGATTTTCTGTCATGATGTCTTTGCCATCAATTAATATTTTGCCTGATGTGGGTTCTATCATACGATTTATCATACGCATTGCAGTTGTCTTACCACTACCACTTGTTCCAATAAAACAAATAAACTCCCCATCTCCAAATGATAAGTTCATATCAGATACTGCTTTTTTATTTCCTTTATATATTTTCGACACATTTTGAAATTCAATCAAAATTTCGCAACTCCCTTTTTATTTTTATAATTTAAGTGTGCATGATTTTAACTTAATATGCAAATGATAGTATGCCTAACTATTTATTAGTCTTTTTCCCCACTGTATCAATCCATCAGCACACAGAATATCCCCTGATTTAATTTGATGAATAGTTTTTAATTCATCCGTTTTTTCTACTATACTCTGAACGGATTCTCCATAGCGAATCTCTTTATTAAATTTAATCATCACGCGAGTTGGTTGATGATTTATTAAAAAATCATAGGATAAGCTATCCATCATCCAAGCTGGATAAGTAGCATTATTAACATGATGATTGTCATCTATGTCCCAAAAACTTGCATCAAACGAACGATTGATATTATCTTCATGAAGCTTTGGAATGTTTTCTCCCCTTTTGATTCGCTTAATTTTTTCAGAGTCAAAGGGGGCAATTACCTCATCTGGTACTGCATGAACCTTTCTAGTAGATATATCCATCAATGCAAATGTTGACTCCATAGAAGCTAATTCATTATTATCACTATCATGTAACCAAAAACGACGGTAACAGAAATATTTATTGTAACTCTCTGCTTGCGTTGTAATATATATGTCATCATTTACTTTAGGAAGATCAGTTATTTGTAAATCATGTTGCGTAATGATCCAATTAACGTTAAATTGCTTTAATAACCTATCATTAACGCCTAAAGAATTACTTTGATTACTAGATGTTCTTATCATCATCTTAATCAACATAGGAACTTTTAACATACCCTCAGAGTCACAATCGTAATATGGAATTGTGTACTTTTCAGTAAATTTTTTTGCCATATTCTCAACCTCTCATATATTTTTAATTAATTATATCATAGAAATAAGGATTACTTTCTCGTGATGATTACGTGAAAAAAAATCTCATAAAACTTTAATTTATTGATTTGTATCTCTTTTACAAGTAAAATAAGACCAATAATAAGATTATTCAGATATTTCGTAAGGAAAGTAGGAAATAAGATGACTCAAGAAAACAAAGCTTTATTTATCATCTTTGGGGGAACTGGAGATTTAGCCAAACGAAAATTATACCCATCTCTTTTTCGTTTATTCCGTAAAGGAGCAATTGGCAAACACTTTGCTGTGATTGGAACAGCTAGACGCGAATGGACAAATGACCATTTTAGAGAAGTTGTCACTGAAAGTATCGAAGAATTAAACCCAACACCAAAAGAAATAGATTCTTTTACGTCTCATTTTTATTACCAAGCTCATAATGTTACTAATACAGAAGAATATGTCACCCTTGAAAAATTAGCGAGTGAATTAAATGAGGAATATCAACTAGAGGGCAATCGTATTTTCTACTTGGCGATGGCACCAAGTTTCTTTGGAACAATCGCACAACACATCAAATCAGAACATATTTTAAGTGACGATGGATTCAATCGCCTTATCATCGAAAAACCATTTGGAACGGACTACAAAACGGCAAAAGAGTTAAATGATTCGATTTCTGCTGCGTTTACTGAAGACCAAATTTTCCGTATTGACCACTACTTAGGAAAAGAAATGGTACAAAATATTTCTGCTATTCGTTTTGGAAACAACATTTTTGAATCGTTATGGAATCATCATTATATCGACAATGTGCAAATCACATTAGCCGAATCTTTAGGGGTAGAAGAACGTGGTGGATATTATGATAAGAGTGGGGCATTAAAAGATATGGTACAAAATCACATTCTTCAGGTGGTTGCTCTACTTGCTATGGAACCACCAACTATCTTTTCTGATCGCGCTATTCGTACAGAAAAAATTAATGCCCTTGAATCAATTCGTATTTACAACGAAGAAGAAGTTAAAGAAAACTTTGTTCGAGGACAATATTCAAGTGGGCATCTTGGAAAAAATAACTTTGTTGGATATCATGATGAAAAAGATGTTGATCCTTCTTCTTCAACTGAAACATTTGTTGCTGGTAAGTTTATGATTGATACTTTTAGATGGTCAGGCGTTCCTTTCTATATTCGCACAGGTAAACGTCTAACTGAAAAAGGGACACGTATAAATATTGTGTTTAAACCAACGCCTATCAACGTTTTTCGTGCATCAACACAATCTGAAGAATTACCTGAAAATATTTTAACTATCTATATCCAACCAACAGAAGGATTTTCTTTAACTCTTAACGGAAAAGAAGTTGGTCCTGGTTTTGCAGTAGATCCTGTTAAATTAAACTATCGCCATTCAAGTGAAACACTTGAGAATAGCCCTGAGGCCTATGAAAAACTCCTGCTTGATTGTCTTAAAGGAGACGCAACTAACTTCACTCATTGGGACGAAGTGGCTGCATCTTGGAAAATTGTTGATATTATAAGACAAACTTGGGATAAAGAAACAGGTGCTATTCCAACTTATCCAGCTCGAACTATGGGACCAAAAGAATCGTTCGATTTACTAGAAAAAGATGGCCGTAGTTGGGTTTGGGAACCTGATCAATGGTATCGAGAAAAAGAATTACTATAATACAAAAGAGACGTCAAATTCTAAATCGACGTCTCTTTTTATGTTTATATTAACAAAAATAATCTCTCATAAAAGAAGCAGTTTGTGCATCCAATCCAAGCTCCATAAAATTTTCATCTACTGGTCGTAATTCTTTATAATCGTCACCCTCATACTTATCAATCTCATGTAAAATGTGGCGAATATCATGTAGAGCTTCTTTCTCAAAAAACCATTCTTTTAATCTGTTTTGTGTTGTTTTTTCCTCTTTTTCATAATCAGCCAAATGCTTATCCATTTTCTCAATAGTTTCTACAATACGATTTATTGTCTCTTCTTTTTTAAGCTCTTTTGATTTCATAACACTCATCCCTTCAACTTTAATAAAATCTGTATGCTATTTTAACGTTCTATTCAATTAATTAATGACGTTTATCCATTTTTTTGATATCATTAAAATTATCTAATTTTTTAATTATTTTCTAATATGAAAGGAGATAATCAAATGGATATCAGACAATTAACTTATTTTATTGCCATAGCAGAAGCAAATACTATCTCTGATGCCGCAAAAAAACTTAATATTGCTCAATCAGCTTTAAGTCAAATGTTAAAGCAACTAGAAACTGAGTTAGGTACTATTCTAGTAGAAAGACATAAAAAACAACATCACCTCACTCCTAGTGGGTGTATTATGTATGATGAAGCACTGTCCATCATCGCCCAAATAAATCAAGCCAAACAACGCATACAAGATAGTAACGTTGGCACACTTGGTTCGATTAATATTGGCGTCGATGCACTACTATCCAGCATTTTATATTCAACTATTAAAGACTATTTAAAAACATATCCAGATATTAAATTAAATATTTTTCAAAACGATCAAGCTACATTGCAAGAAATGTTGGAAGCTAGACAAATTGACGTTGCCCTAACTCACTATGCCCTCAATGAAGATGAATTTATTTCAATTAACAAAGAAACGGTTCCTGTTTACCTCGTTTACTCTGATAATTATGATGAGCATTGGACAATGAATGAAATATTACGTCAGTCAAAAGATATTATCTTACCTCTACACAAAGATGAAAAATTGTATAAAGAATTGACTCTTTGGTTAAACAATTCGATTGGCTGCAAAAAAAACATTACAAGCTGTGCAGATGTAAAACTACTCTTACAATTGATTAAAACCAATCAATGTGTTAGTTTTATTCCAGAATTTTTACTACGAGAATTACCTAAAAGTATTCATATACATGAAGTGACACTTCCTACTCTCACTTACTCATACCAATGGGTTTACTTAAAAAATAGGTACTTCCCAAAAATGTTAACTGAGTTTTTATCGTTTAATTAAGTGATTAGGTCCCTATGTCTCTTACCTTTTCTCTTAGCTAAGAACAGTATTATTAAAACACTTATTTATGAATCTTTTTTAGGATAAATGTGAAAAAGATACTACTATCTACTTAAAGTTTTTAGACAAAATAAAAAGTCTAGGAAATCAAATTTCCTGGACTTTTTTAAGTCACACTTGGTGTTTCTTCCTCTTGTTCTTCTTCATATAAACCTGATACTTCTTTGTACCAATTAAATACATGAATGACAACCACTTTAATAGCAGCATATCCAGGTATACCTAATATCACTCCTAATACACCAAATAATTTACCAGCTGATAACAAGACAAAAATAATCGTAATAGGATGAATATCTAACTGACTGCCTAAAATTAAAGGTGAAATCACACGTCCTTCAATTGTTTGCTCAATAATAAATACTATAATCACAGCAATTAACATTTTAGGACCACTAACAAGGGCTAATATAATCGCCGGAATTGTTGCTAGAGCAGACCCGATATAAGGAATTAAATTTAACAAACCTGCTAATATACCTAACGTCACACTATATTCAAGTCCTATAACACTAAAACCAATCATAAACATGACAGAAACAGCAAATGCTACTGTCACTTGACCTCGTACGTAAGAAGATAATTGTTTATTAATATCTTCTAACACTCTAAGTGTTGGCTTTCGCATTTTTATTGGAATAACTGGCGTAATGTACGGAACTAATTTCCGTCCATCCTTTAATAAATAGAACAAAATAAACGGTACAGTAATAGCAGTCACAACAACATTTGCTACTGCTCCAACGATATTACCTAAACTGTTAAATGTTGTTTTAGATAAGGATTTCGCTAAACTACTAATAGAATTTGTTAGTTCATTAAAGTATTTCTCAAAAGGCTCACTAAATTGACTCAGAGCAGGTAAAGATAAGAACTCTGTGGATTTTCGTTCAATAACATCCCAGTAATGGGGCCATTCTGAAATAAAACTTTTTGTTTGGTATTCAATTTTTGGAACAAGAATAACAATTCCCCAAATAATTAACCCTAAAATAGTAATAAAAAGTAAACTAATGGTATAAACGCGTTTGATGCCACGTTTTTCAAAGAAATTGACTACTGGATTTAGTAAGTAGTACAGTAAACCTGACACAATGATTGGTACACCAACAATGCCTAAAAATTGCGCGACAGGTGTAAACAAGTCAGATACTTTAGTAAATACTAATAGTATGAGTAGTATTAACAATACAACCATTAAGCCTGTTACTAGTTTGTTGTTTAAAAACAAACGATAGAATAAAGACTTAGGGCTTCCCTCTTTTTTTAACTTCACCTATCTTCCCCCTAACGATATGTAATGATAGTCCCTTCATTGATTTTAGGGAACGTATATGGTTCCAGATAAATCGCATTTGATAGTTCATCCATACCTTCTGGATCTTTGAACATCAATGTTACATGTCCCATAGATTCTAAGTGTCTATTAGAAACAGACCCAATTTTAACTATATGGTACTCTTGGTCATCAAATAAAATGGTATCACCAACTTCTAGATTAAATGGCCCACTTGTTTCAACTTGTTGAATAACAGAAACTTTTTCAATTTCTTCTGTCACTTTTTCTCCAAATAAAATAATCATTTCATCTTTAGCATCCATTGCGTGTTCCCCAATTTGTTTGACAACTGATTTAATCATATCGATATCTTCCCCACTTTTTTAATATTTTATAATTTAACTATACCACAATCACAACAAAGACTCTCATTTTATGCTAGATTATTTAAAAACCTTTTAAAAAAGAAGAAGGAATTAAATTCCTCCCTCTTTCATCGGCATCTATTTAGTTTACTGTTCCTTTTTTCGTTTATTGAGCCATACAATTGATACTAACGATAACATCAGTATACCAATTATCACTACCTTTTTATTTGATGTCTCACCAGTCTTTGGTAAGTGGTGTTTAGCAAATGATTTTAGGGTTTCCTGCGTTTGATTAGATGATACATTACTCACTCGTTTCACCGTTTCATTAGAAATGAATCCAATTGACTCTTGCGATAGTTGACTAGTTTTTTCTTTTTGATTCTCTTCTTTATCTACTATTTTTTCATCTTCTTTTTCTTGATTTTCAAAAGGTGGCGTTTGCTCTTTTTCTGCTTTACCTTTTTCTTCTTTAGATGGTGATTCTTCTAATTCATTTGATGTCTGTGTCTCACCATCTTTTTTATCTGTTTGTT
Source organism: Vagococcus martis (assembly GCF_002026305.1). Lineage (NCBI taxonomy): Bacteria > Bacillati > Bacillota > Bacilli > Lactobacillales > Enterococcaceae > Vagococcus > Vagococcus martis. Next base: position 581,691 of record NZ_MVAB01000001.1, read on the forward strand.
CTAATTCTGTTTGTGTTGTACTTTCTTTACTTTGGATTGGTTTAGGTTTTACGACGATGTTTTCACTTAAAACTGGACTTTCATTACCCGCAGTATCAACTGATTTGACTTGTAATACACTATCTTTTGTCACGTCAAATGCTTCTTTGTACTCTTCCCATGTTTTTCCTTCATCTAAACTATACGTGAGATGAGTATCAGTATCCTCAATCGTTAAACCAATCGTCACTGTCACTTTTTCTTCTTTCCCACCATATGAGCTAAGTGAAATAGTTGGGAGTGATTTTATTTCGGTACGAATATTATCTACTTTTATTTCGGAGACTGCTGATTCATTTCCATATTTATCAGCATACTTAAAGTAGTAATTTCCATTTTCACTGACGCTGACATCTGTTGGTACAACCGTCCAACTTTCTTTATCAGTTGAGTAATACAAGTTAGGCTTTTCAAAACTACCTACATGATTAGCTACTTCAGTCTCATTACTAGATGATAATACGACTGGTTTACGTGTTAATTTATCATCACTACTTACTACATTTGGAGCTGGTATTGCATTATCTTTGTGATGTTTCATATCAAAATCTAATGTTTGTTTATTTCCAACTAAGTCAGATAATGTTGCCGTCATTTTAGATGTTGCTTCTGGTAAAAGAGACACTTTATAATCAACATCCACACTTGGTCTTTTATCAAAAAACGACTCATTAAATGTTGTATAGCTTGGATCAGTGTAAACATGATTATTATTTATACTAAAATCATAACCCGTTAAATTATCTGTTATCGTGGCTTGAACAACGTAAGGATTTTGATTCGTAAACCCAACTAATCGTCCATCAGATTGTTGCTCCACATTATGTAATGTTAACGATGGTAAAGTGTCGTCCACCCAAATAGTATAGCCATAATTAACAACTGGCTTCCCTTGATTTAACTTATCGTCTTGGACGTAAGCCGTTAAACGATATGAACCTGTTGAAATATTTTTCATTTGGTAACTAAAGGCTAAAGTTGTTGGATCATAAGGTACTTTTTCACCATTTAATGTAAAATTAGCGACTGGATAGGCTAACTTACCAGTTATGGTTAATGTTTTATTATCTTTATCATATCCTGTGCTATCCGTATTTATCACTGATAGACTAGAATCGATATTATCAAATTTAATCATATTTTTATCAATTTTCGTTGCACTAGATGAATGAACGACAACCTGTTGAGTGGTGTGATTTCCCGATTCATCGGTTGCAACAACATAATATAAATTATCTCCATAAATTAGTGAGAGCTCTTTAGAGAACGTACCGTTATCTAATGTTAAAGGTATTTTTTCTTCTGTTTTAGGGTTATAAAGCAAAGCTTCAGTTGCATCACTGATATTACCTGATAACGTATATTGACTATCTGTTGTATTTATTTTCCCATCAGATGAATCGTTTATTTCTATCACAGGCGTATCTAAATCCACTTTTACTGGCATCACACCAAACAAGTCAGTGCCTTCTTTATCTTGCGTAAATAATATACTGGTTTTATCTTTTGTAATCGGAACACTGACTTCAAATAATCCCTTATCTGATGTTTTGACTTCAACACCATCTACATAAAATACTGTATCATTTTTGTAACTACCTGTTAGTATAAAACTCCCAGTCTCTTTATTATATCCTGCTGTATTTTGACTAATTGTTTGATTTGGTGACAGATTATAAATTAATATATTTTCTTTATCACCTTGTTGAGCAACAATACTTGAGGTCGCAATATTCCCAGCCATATCACTCACTCCAAGAGTTACTTGATTTTTTCCTTGAGAAAAAACACTAGATATTTTCTGAGTTGATTCATATTGCTGATTACGTTTATCTTTGTTACTACCTTCCTTAAGAGCTATTTTGTAATTTTTTCCATTTACATTTAAAGCCACAACATCTGGTTTCACTCCAGACAGATTATCCGTTACCTCAACTAGTAGCGTTCCTGTTTTACTTACCTCGACATGTTTAATTTCTGGTTTTGTATTATCAACTGTTATTGGTATGTATGTTTCTTGAGTTGATCCATCATTTTGTGAAGTAACACTCACTTTGTATTGGTAACGACCATCTGTCACTTGTTCTTCTTTGCCTGATTTTTTATTATATGACGTTCCTGCCCATTTTGCTTGAGACACGGCATGTGTTGTCCACTTTCCTGTTCCTGAATTAAAGAAATCTTTGCGACCATTTTTAGAAATGTAAAGCTCTTTTATTGTGTCACCTTTATCATCTATAATGTCATATGTTGCTTGTGAGAAATTACGATTGAAAAATAAATATGGCATACTATAATCTTGAACACCATCATTATTTTTAGGAGAAATAGCCATCGCATCTGGATCGACAACTGACTCACCTTTTTCATTTTTCACCATTCCTAAAATATTATTGCCATTACTTACTAAAAATCCTGATGCTGTCGGTGCGCCATGACCTTCTTGGAAAATCAAAGGATCGACTGCCTTATCTTTAGAATAAGTACCAAAGAACCCCATGTATGGAATAACTAAGTTAGGTGTATCCACACCGTCAAATCCGATAAAGCCTTCAACAAATTGTTGTTCTGAAAAAGAAAATGGTAACGTCAAATTAAACGAAACAGTTTTACTCTCTTTAGCTTTTAACTCAATTGTTTGTTTATTTGTTGTTAGATTAGCTTTATCTATTTTTGTATCATAGATTTCTTTATTCGCGTCAGTACTCTGTGTATAGACTCCACCATAATCATTTACTGTATATGTTTTATCTTGATCACTATGATTAGTCAACGTCACATCGATTGTTGTTGAACGGCCAATTTCTTTTAAGGCTATCGTTGATTCATTAGTCGGTGTGTAAAGGACACTGACTTCATTTTCAATCGCTGAAGCCACATTGATTTGACCTGCACCTTGTCTTCGTGGTGAAATAATTTCTTTGGTATGACTCACATCAAACATTGGAACAGATGTATTAACAGCAGAATCTTTTGCAAACTTCACTAATTCTTTCCCACTCAAGTTAAGTTTTTTCGCTTTTATGGCTTGTAAAATCAATGCTTGAGATCCAGCTACAAAAGGTGACGCCATACTTGTTCCGCTCATTGTTTGGTATTTATTTCCATTAGCTAATGAATAAATATTACCACCAGGAGCAGATATTTCAGGTTTAAAATTCAATTCAGGTGTTGGTCCCCATGAACTAAAATCTGACATCTTACCATACATTTTATTGTCAACTTCAGCTTTTCCAAGATTGAACGCTACTTTTTTCTTATCCTTCGCTACTTGTAATAACACGTCTCCATCAACATCAGACAGACCAATTGTTGGATACTCTGCATCATCTAAGGACATTTGTACAATGCCATCCGTATTATTATAGATAAAGGCTGCAACAGCACCATTTTCTTTTGCATATTTTGCTTTTTCACTAAATGACATCTCGCCACGCTGTATCAAAGCAATATTTCCTTTTATTGATTTTTTCACTTCATCTGTATAATCTGTTGCTTTACCAAATCCTACATCTATTAATTCGCGTTCTTGATTTAGTACACCATATTGTGTTTCAACTTTACTAAATATGGTCGTTGACCCATCTGTTAATTCTGGCACTGAACTAAAGACTGCATTACCTAATGTATCTTTCAATGTTTCAAGTGTCACAATAGAATTTTCTGATGACGCAACAGTCAACGCTTCTGTAGTGACTCCAGGACTTCCGACTGTACTCATATCTGACGTATTTAATAGATTTTTTGGAGTGTCATGCATGTCGTTTGTCCCACTCACACTATTATTTCCTGCTGAAATAACTGACATAACACCTGCATCACTTGCGCGTTTTATCGCTTGATTTTGCGGATCGTTTGGATCAGTATTTGCGCTAACAGAACCCAAACTCATATTAATAACGTCCGCTCCTAATTTAACCGAGTCCTCAATAGCCGCAATAATGTCATCTGTATAACAACCTTTCAACTCTTTGTTATTAGAAAAAACTTTCATCGCAAGTAACTGAGCTTCTGGGGCAACCCCTTTCACTTCACCATTTGATCCAGCAATACCTGCCACATGTTGGCCATGCATCCCAGCATCACCCACATCTACAATATCATCGCTGCCATCTGCGTAATTATAACCAAATGGAACCTTTTCACTGAAGTATTTCCCTTTATCCATTTTTTTAACGCTTTCTTTAGTTAAAGGACCGCTTTCAGGATTGGATAAGAATAGATCTTTATGGCTTGGATCGATTCCACTATCAATAATTGAGATAACCATCCCTTCACCATGTAATTTCTTTTCTTCCCAAACTTTTTGTACATCGGCAATTGCATTTGCATGTGTATCAGTTGGATAAAATACTTGCGCCGGTGTCACCGATACAACTCCGCTTAATGCTTCAATTTTTTCAATGTCTCCAACTTTTACATTAATAGAAAACGCGTTTAACAAATAACCAAATGAACGTTTGGCCTTTGAACCTGCGATTTTTTCAATCTTTACTTTTACAGACGATTGTTTTTTGACCACTGTATCTGTCGCTTTTTCTATTGACTGAACAGATTGTTTAGAACCTGTTGGTAGGTCAACTTTATTTATAGCAACATCCTCATCTAACTGAACCATTACACGTATGCGTTGTTCTTTATCAATAGTTGTGTTAGATGTACCTTCTTTGATTAGTCCCTCATTTTTTAACTGTTCATTGACTCTTGTATAAAAATCAGTTGCATCAGCTTTATTGGCCAATTCTTTTTCTTCATTCAAAAAATTTTTGACACTTTCTTCTACCTTTTTTTGATTCGTTTGTGTTTCCTTTTGACTACTCGTTTCATTTGCTAATACAAGTGTTGCATCCAAAACTGGCGTGGACAATAAAAAAAGACTACTCGCTAGCAGTGCCGAACGTTTAACAACCGACTGTTTCATATACCTACCCCTTTTATTATTTAATAACAACAATAAGATTAAAATACTGTTTGTTATTTATTAACTTTTTCTCATTATGATGAACTTTCCTCTCATTTTCAATAGGATAAATTAATTTATACTAGTAACTTTACTATTTGCGAACAAAAAAAAGACCAAGATAGAACATCTTAGTCTTTTACTGTCTAGTTATTATTCTGTTTTTGACGCACTTGAGACTGCATCCGTATCAGATGAATCTGTATGATTGGAAGATTCTGAAGCACCACTGACTGTATCTGTCCCTGGTGTTAAAGTTTGGCCTGTTTGTTTTAAATACCACTCAACAATTGGTTTAAAATCTAGTATGTATTCGTTTATACCAGCATAATTGCCTTCATCATCATGAATTGCTTGATAATTATGTACAACAAATTTATCTGGTCCATGCGTTGGAACATGTACTCTAACACAATCTTGAGCTCCAGATCGTAACTGCTGAACAACCCAATTCACACCGTTTAATGCTTTTTCTGGATGACAATAGGCTAGAGGGTTCCCTACTTGACTTGGATGACGTGAGGCTAACATATCTTTATCTTCTTTTGTGTAATTATAATATAAAAATTGATTATTATTATCTGCATAGGTTAATTCCATAGGCATTGAGGCAAAGAAATGATTTAACTGATTAACCGTTAATATACCACGATTTAATTTGACATAAGTATCACCTTCTACTGCTTGAACTTTTTCTGATGCTTGTTCAACCCAGTCATCAGCTCCCTTATCAACTCCATCAATTGTGGTATTGATTGATCCTTCGCAATATAAATCTTCTTTTTCCAGTTCAGGCTTTTTCGTTCCTTCTAGCTCAGATATTACTTCAATATATCGTAAAAATTTATCTAATACATTACTTAAAAACTCAACAGTTTTAGCGTCTTTTAGGTTATTATTGTCATCAAATGCTTCGCGTACTTTTCCAAGTAAAAATTCATTTCCTGGCATGACTAAAGCATGAACACCTGGTGCATCAAGTATTTGTCGTAAATGTAATTGAGCTCGTGAAGAACCTTGGTCATAGTACGAAGCACCAATAATCATTACTGGTTTGTTTTCTAGTGGATGTATTTTAAATGATAACCACTCTAGTACACTCTTTAAACTGGCTGGTATTGTATGGTTATGTTCAGGTGTTGCAATAATAACCCCATCTGCATTTAAAATCTTACGGTTTATTGACTGAATCACTGGTGAGTTTGTTTGATCGTTACTTTGATTAAACAATGGAACATCTTTAATTTCGATTAATTCTAAATCAAATTTATCAGAAAAGTGTTTTTTTATGTATTGTAACAACGTACGATTATATGATTTATCAGCATTTGATCCTACAATTCCTACTAATTTCATTCGACTTCCTCCTTAAATGTTTTCCCATGAAAAGTTTTCTGCTTCTTTTTTATTTTGTTTGTGCGCACTCATTAATTGATTGGTCATATAGACAAAATGCTTAAAGTCTAAAAATAGACTATGCAACTTTTGAATTTGATCCTCATCTACTAATTTTCCACTTTCGTCAAAAGCTTGAAGTGAGTGACTTAATAGAAATTCCGAACTCGGCATTGTTCTAGCTTTTAACTCAGGTGAATCAAGCATTTGTTTTAAATGACTTTGTGCTCTTGATGAACCTAACGTACCATATGAAGCACCTGTGATCATAACCGGCTTATCCACAAATGGGTAAATATTGTAAGATAACCAATTCAATGCATTCATTAATGCTGCTGGAACGGCATGATTATATTCCGGTGTACTGATAATGACACCGTCTGCCTCTTCTATTTTTTGCGCTACTTCTTTTACAATACTTGGTAAAATTCCATCATCAGGTTTATTGAACATAGGGAACTCTTTGATTTCGATTATTTCAATATCTGCCTCGTTTTTAAAATAATCTCTAATAAAATACAATAATTTTCGATTTGTTGATTGATCAGAATTTGTCCCTACTATCGCTATATACTTATCCATAAAAATCTTCCTCTCTTTACATTAGTTTTGTTTTAATCATATCTGAAGTAAATACTTTATTTGTTTTATCTATAACAACACACTCAATACCATCAAGTTGATTCACAATACTTATAATCTCTTTGGTATTTTTACCAAATAGACGTGTTGTCCATATTTCTCCATCAACTGATTGTTTAGAAATAATCGTCAAACTTACGACATCTGTTTCAATTGGATATCCTGTCTTTGGATTAATTATGTGATGATAGATTGTTTTTCCAACTGTTAACGTTCTTTCATAAATACCAGACGTCACAATCGATTCATTTTTAGCTTGAATAGTTACTAAACAATGAGAGCGTGGTTCTGTTGGATGTTGGATCCCTACTCTAAAATAACCATCTGGATGATGACTTTCTCCATAGACCACCACATTACCACCAAGATTTAAAATAGCCGACGTTATATCTTGTTGTTTATAATACTCCACTACTTTATCAGTAATGAATCCTTTTGCTAATGCACCTAGATCAATCTCCATTTGTTTGTCCTCTAAATAAATACTATGTGTATTAGGACTTAAAATAATTTTTTCTGGATTGGTTTTTCTTAATAGACTTTCAATGACTTCTTTTGATGGAACTAACGCTCCTTCAAACCCAATTTTCCACTCTTTTATTAAAGGACCAATCGCTATATTTAAAAAGCTATCATCCTTCATACTATGATACTTACCAAGTGAAATAAGATTGTATAATTCAGGTGAAACCTTTGTATCTGTTTTTCCAGCATTAAAGTTTATTTTCATTAATTCTGAAGTATCGTCATTAGCACTAAACATTTTTTCATAATACTCTAGCATTCTAACTGTCTTCTCAACTACTTCTTCCGCTTTATTTCCTACTACAGTAATATCTATTACTGTTCCCATCAAATGTAATTGTTTGACCACTTTATTTGGCATGGCCTACAATCCTTTCTTAACAGCAAGTTCTAATTGCTTTAACTCTTTTAACTTAATCTCATTACGATTAATTTTGGCATAAGCTCTCGCATCGTAAATTAATTCTAAAATGTCATTTTTATCTTTCTTTTCTTCTATTGCATTTTGCGCAAGCTGTGCCGCAGCACGAGCTAAATAATACGTCACGTGATTATCTGAGCATATTTTTATCGCATAATTTAATAAAATATTACTAGCCTCGAGCTCATGAATGCTAGCATAAAACTCACCACATTGATAGACAATATTTAATACTCGCCAAGTATCTTCTACTTTTTTTATAGGATAACGATAAATTTTTTCCAACACTTTATTAAAATAAAACTCTGCTTTTTCCACATCATTCTCTCTGGCAAATACCATCCCAATTCCAGTGTAAGCCAGTAGATGATAGATATCTTCTGTTTCTCCATTGTCTAGTAAAATTTGATCAAAATTAAACAAAATATCGGTAATTTTAGCATGTTGAAAAACCATTAAAAAACCTGTCAAATAATGATATCTTAACACAATATCATTGTCTTCGATTTTGCAAATATCAATTGTTTCCATCAAATTCTTTGCTTTTTGATATTCGCTTGTTATTAATAAAAATTCTGCTTGATTTAGTGTTTCAATTACATCAGTGTATCGAATTCCAACTTTAGGAAACAACTCACTCAAAGGTAAATCCAATCTTTCACACAGTTTAATTAGTATCTTTAAATTTGGAACTTGAGAGTTATTTTCAAACCGACTTAAGGTAGCTTGGGTGCAAATATTTTCTGCTAAGTCATTTTGCGAAAACCCTTTTTGTCTCCTTGCTTCTATAAAACGTTCAATATTCACTATAATCACTTACTTTCGACCTATTGTTTACCTATTCACATTTTATGTAAAAATCATACTATTTTTATACATTTATGTCAAATCATAATATATATTTTTTTATATCTAACCATATATTTTCAAGTATAAAAGAAACGTTTTGATTAACTTTTAATAAACTAGGATATTTAATTTGATTATGTTTGTTAAATTTGAGATACTTTAACCACTAAGTTATGGGAGGAATCTTTTAATGCCATTAATGAAAATTGATATGATAAAAGGAAGACAACAAGAAGAAATAGAAGAAATACTAGAAATTTCCTATAGAGTAATGTTAGATGCTTTTGATGCGCCTGTTGGTGATAGATACCAAATTGTCAGTCAGCATGAACCTTTTGAAATGCACATATTAGATACAGGATTGGGTTTTGAACGATCAAAAAATATTCTAGTTTTTAACCTTGTAACAAGACCTAGAACAACCGAGCAAAAAACGACTTTTTATGAAAATTTAGTTGAAGCTTTAAACAGTAAATTAGGTATCAGACGTGAGGATATCATGATAAATCTAGTTGTAAATGATGACGAGGATTGGAGCTTTGCATTTGGTAAAGCACAGTTTTTAACTGGAGAATTATAGCGATGAGCAGTAACTTACTCTTTATTAATAGTAAGTTACTGCTTATCGTGTTTTATATAAAAATGAATAAATTGGCAAATCTATTTTCTTAAATATTTTTATTTTATACTGTAATTAATTGATTTTTCTCGTAAGATTCTTTACAGGCAAGTGCCACTTTAGTAGATTCTAATCCATCAATCGCATTAACACTTGGCTGTCTATCTGTTAAAATACATTCAATAAAATCATTTGCTTCATTAATAAATGCTTGAGAAAAACGTTCTGGGAAATTTTGGGATGTTGGTCGTACGACACCATGTTCATTCATAATCGTCACAAGATTTTTTTCCGGTACTTGTGCTATGCGTAGCATGCCTTTGGTCCCAATCAATTCTGTTTCAACATGATATCCATGATGACAATTGCGACCAGCTACTAAAATCCCCATGGTATTATCACCTAATTGAAGCATTGCCGCTCCAGTTTCCAATTCTCCAACGTCATCTAGCTCTTTGTAAGCAGCATTTTTACCTATCGCCCAAACTTTCTTTACTTCTTGTCCTGTAAACCAACGAATCAAGTCTATATCATGAATCGACATATCTGCAAATAATCCTCCACTGTTACTTGAACCAGCAAATTTAACAAAACTTTCCAAGCCATCGCTTGGATCAATTCCATAGCATCGAATTAATGTTAAATCACCTAACTCACCTTTTTCAACTAAGTCCTTAGCGTAAAGATAATCTTTATCAAATCGTCTCATAAAACCTAACATAAATTTTTGATTAGGGTATTGATTAATAACTGATATTGTTTCATTAATTTCATCTATATTTAAACCTATAGGCTTTTCAGAAAAAACATGTTTTCCACATTTTAAGGCTAATTGTATCTGAGTACAGTGTAGTCCTGACGGTGAGACAATAAAAATAGCATCAACTTGTTCATCTTTAACCATATCTTCATAATCAGTATATCCTACTTTAACACCTAATTCATTTTTGGCATATTCAATTTCACTATCTAAGGGACTACAAACAGCATATAATGTAGCATTAGCTACATTATATGCTAAATTATGTGCATGTACTTTACCTAATCTACCTAATCCGACGATACCAACTCTTATCTCATTCATTTGCGATTCTCCTTTTATGAAAGCGTTATACAATGAGTTTATCATAAATAAGAATATACTTCCATAAGTTTATCAAAAGTTTACTAAAACATGTTTAATTAGGCCCCATAGTGTTATATATACTCCATAACTTATCACAATTCTCTAGTGGACCAACACATTCCATGTCAAAATATTCTGGATGTGAATGATCTAGATAGTCTCTAAGATGCATATCAGAAAAACCATATTTTTTTGCATCCTCTCTAGTGTTACTATAGTATACTTTCTTTATATTTGCCCACATCATGGCGCCAACACACATCGGACACGGTTCGCATGTCGCATAAACTTCACAGTCAGATAAATCCATTGTATCTAACTTCTTACAAGCTTCTCGCACGGCAACCAGTTCCGCATGTGCTGATGGATCTGTATCTCTCATCATTGTATTACCAACAGAAGCAATCACTTCACCATTTCTAACGATTGTTGCACCAAAAGGACCACCATCATGACGTTTCATCCCAGCAATCGTTTCATCAGATGCCAATTTAAAATATTGTGTCATTTTGTTATCACACATATTATTCTCTCCCTTTTTTAGTAAATAAAGTTGTTTTACTTATCAATGAATACAACATAAATGAAGAAATAAGTCCTGAGAAGAAAGCAAAGTCATTTAACAATTTTAAAATAGCTATATTGGGGAAGAAAGCTCCTATCATTGATAGTGAAAAACTGATAATCAATACAACAATGGCTTGTTTGTTATAATCAAAGGTTTGATCGTCTCCATATATTTCTTCTAAATCTAAAGCTCGTTTCTTTTTCAAATAAAAATCTGATAACATAATACCAGCAATTGGACCAAACATTGATCCGATAAAGCTATAAAATAAAAATAGATTATTTATAATTTTCCAAGGTAATATGAGAACACCTACTATAGCCGTAAATACGCCACCTTTTGTCACATTAAATGTTTTAGGGGACAAAGAGGTTAACTGCAGACCAGCTGGAAAAAGATGCCCAACTATCTGCTCCTCTACTTAAAACATACATAAAAGGCGACGCGTATGTTCCAAGTTTATCTATTACTTTGTGTTCCAAAAAATACAACACCTGCAATTAGTCCTCTTGCTAATGCAGGGATAATTGATCCTTTTTTACCAAATACTGAACGCAGAACCATTGTGAAAGGAATTCCATATTTAGCTGATGCGACTCCATTTATAACATATAAAGTTGATACAATTAAAGCGGACGTCATCACTGCAGCAAACACTTGTTTTGAACTTAAACCTAACACGAAAAATCCTGCAACAGTCATATAAGATAAAATATTGTGTACCGAACCCATCCATAAGGTCGCAAATTTTCCAATTCCCCAGTCTTTTTCTTCTTCCGTTCTAGGCAACAACTCTTTCGGAATATCCGATTGAGTCGTCACTTTTTCAACGTCTAAAACTAAAGCCTCTTCCATAAATTAAACCTCCTTTATTATCAGTTCCTCTAGTTGTTGCATCTGGTCTTCAAAAAGTGAGTTATTTGGTTGAATATCTCGAGCAACACGCATCACTTCATATGCATCATCCAACTTACCAAGACTAATTAAACTATTTGATTTATGAAATAGATAATCAACTCTTAAAGGATCTAAGAAAAGAAGTTCATCCATTATGTTGATAGCTACTTGGTGTTCTCCTATTTCTCTTAAAAAATTAGATTTGTGATACTTAAAAAATTCTGGATTCTTACTTTCGTTAATCCCTAAATCAAAATAGGCTAACACTTCTTGATAATTTTTTTCTTTCTTATAACTATTTGCTATATAGTAGGCAAAATCGACAGAGTGTTTTAACCCTTGTTTATAATAAAACTGTGACGTTTTTAATTTTCCTAATTGTTCATAACAATAACCCAAGTAATAAACTTGTTCTAACGAGTCATCCATAGCTAATAATTGTTTTATCGCATTTAAGTATTCTTCTTTTTTTAATAACTGACGAATAACAGAAAAAGGAGAGGCTTTATCTTCACCTTGTTTTAATAGACTTAAAATGCGATCTTTCCCCTGTTCTAATGCATAATCCATGACTGTTTTTCCATCAAAATCTTTTATTGATGTATCAGCATTTTCATTTAATAAGGCAACGACAATATCTTGATATAAAAATCCTTCATCTCCTAAAACAACCGCTTCAAGTAAGGCACTCCACCCTAATTTATTGACGTGGTCTACTGGTACTTTATTCTTTAAAGCCAACTCAACAACTCTTATAAATCCTTTCTCGCTGGAAGGAAGTAGTGCTGTTCCACCAAAACGATTTACTTGAGTAACATCTGGATTATACTGACTAATCAAATCAAACATCTCGGAAAGTCCATTTGCCGCTGCAGCAATATATGGTGATAATCCCATACTATCTTTAGCGTTTGGATTAGCTCCTTTACTAAGTAAATAAGCTGCTACTTCGAGATTATTTTTTAGAACTGCAACGTGTAATGGTGTCTGTCCTTTTTCATTGGGTGTATCAATATCTAATAATGAATAGCCATAAATATCTTTTAAACTGTCTAATTTATTCGGTTGGTTAATCAACTGAAAAATCGTTCCATCAGCCATCTAAACACACTCCTTATTCAAATTTTTCACTAAACTCTATAATAGCTTTTTGAAATGCTTCAACTGGTGGATGTGTAATTCCTGCGCCAATCATCCCTATTCCTGCTTCCTTATGAGCTATTGCTGTATTAATAACTGGAAGTGTATTGGATTGAATCACTTTAATGATATCAATCCCTGTTAAAGTCCCCATAAAATTGAGTGACGGAATCGTTATATTAGGATTATGTCCTGTTGTGATTGTCTCCATTTCCAATGTGTAGTTGGTCGCATCGTCTACTGTTCCACCGACTAAAGCCACAATTGCTGGGGCTGCTGCCATAGCAAATCCACCTATTCCAAATGTTTCAGTAATGGCACTATCTCCAATATCAAGACCTGAATCTTCTTCTGTATATCCAGCAAACATTGGACCAATAACTTTTTGAGATGGGCCAATAAACCATTGATCTTGTGGTGTACTTGCTAAACGTATTCCAAATTCCGTACCATTACGTGCCATGGTTGTTACAATTGAACTAAATTCTTCTTTGCCAATTGCCGCATCTAACGCTGCTTTACAAAATGCCATCCAAGTTGGGCCGGAAAAATAATCACTACTTGCCACAAAATCAAATACTTCTTTTTGTTGTGCGACACTAAAATTTGTTTGGATAATTCCTGGTGTTAATGCTTGAATTAAAAGAGTTGTTCCAGCAACATTTCGATTGTGTAATTCATCGCCCATATGGAGTGCTTGAGAGACCATCAACCTTAAATCAATTCCACCTTCAATATATGTCATTGCCTCAGCAAGCATTGGACCAAATACATCTCTCATCCAAATTAAACGATTAATGACACTCTCGTCATTTGCTCCCATACGAAGTATTTTAGATAACTGTTCACTTAAATTAGTATAAGATACATTTCCGTAAGTTCTATTTTCAACAATATGAACATACATTGAAGCTGATGTCACACCTGCCATAGATCCGACAGTTTGGTGCTCATGACACGGACTAAATTCAATTTTTCCAGATTTCGCCACTTCTTCTGCTTCTTCCAATGTATCAGCGAATCCTTCAAATACAATTGCTCCAAGTACAGCACCTCTCATTGGACCATTCATTTTATCCCACGTAATAGGTGGTCCGGCATGTAAAATCATATTCTCTTTCATACCTGGAATCACATCAATTGCCGGGGCATAACCTGTTAAAAAGATACTCGATGATGAGATAACTTCGTAAACCTGTTCATTTGCTTCTTCAATTTTTTTCATATTTTCTGGTTTTTCAATAATTTCTAAAGCCTTTAGTACTTCTGTATTACCAAAACCTGGTGGTGCCCAATCAAGTTGTGTACTCTTAGCTCCTTGAGATACAATATCTTCAGTAAACTTTTCTAATCCAACATTTATAACATCTAAGTCCTGTTCAAATAATTTTGTCATAATCTACTCACCCTTTCTAACCATTTCTCGAGCTAATAATGCCGCATTTTGCATACTACTTGCATAAGTTGCGTCTGTTTCTTCCAATAATGCTATCTGTTCTGATAATCCTTGAGCATCCAATTCAGTTCCTAACACATATCCAATCACTTCTAAGTGTCTACCACTTTTTTCAGCTTCTTGTTTAGCTTTTAAAATATCTTCTGCCATAAACCCAACTGGATTATCATGAGCACCGTAACCAATGACAAAATCAAGTATGATGACTGCAACTTCTGGATCTTTAGCTTCTTGTTTAAAACGTTCTAAACGCGTACTTGGGTCAATCATTGGATGTGGTTTACCATCAGTGTATTCATCCGCACCAAAGTCAATAAAACTATGATCTTTACTCTTAGTTAAACTAGTAAGCTGATGTGACACATCGTTTGTTGTATTAGTATAGACATTATTAAATGATTCCTTTGCAATGTAATAGGCCTCTGATGCAAGTGTTCCTCCTGTAAATAAGCCACGGATAAATTGTTGATTATCTATTAGTTTTCCTTTAACCTCTTCAATCAACGGATAATTAAGTGGATGTAAATTTTCGCTAGAAAGATCAACCCCTGACAACTCCAATGCTTTTAATGCAGCATTTTTAGACATATCTTCAAAGTAAACATTTCCCTCTTGCTTTTGTTCCATCTCTCCTACAAACCATACAACAATTGGTTTATTAATTTCTTTTGCTCGAGAAATCATTTTATTTTTTACTTCCTCTGCAGGTGGTTTCGAAATCAGAACGATTACTTTAGTTTGATCATCTTCTGCAAGCATATCCATACCTGCTAGCATCATTTTCCCGCCAATATCTGTTGATAAATCACGGCCACCAGTTCCTATCATTTGGGAAATACCACCACCAAATTCATGTATTCTAACAGAAATTTCTTGAGAACCTGTACCAGAAGCTCCAACAATGCCTATTGACCCTTTTCTAACTTTGTTAGCAAAACCTAAGCCAATATTATTAATGATTGCAGTCCCACAGTCAGGCCCCATCATTAACAATCCTTTTTCAAGTGCCTTATCTTTTAACTCTATTTCATCTTGAATCGACACATTATCACTAAACATCATGACATTTAATCCCGCATCTAGAGCACTATGCGCCTCTCTTGAAGCATAGTGTCCGTTGACTGAAATAAGAGCTAAATTTGCTTCTTTATCATCATGAGCAGCATCTTTAATTGTGTGATAGACACGTGTTGAAACACTTGATGTAGTGACTGGCTCTTTTTTGTCTAATAGATTTTCGACTTTCGTTAATACCTATTCTTCATCAATGCTATCATCCACTGTCATTGTAATAATGAGATCACTTGTCTGAGCTTCTTTTACTAAATCATTTACCAAACCAACGTTAGCCATTACTTCTTTATTCATATCCGTTGCCATTGCAATAATGACTTGATTGATTTCATCAATTTGATTTGCTTGAGTAGATAAAGCCATTAATGATACTGAATCGACATACCTATTTTTTAATATCTTAACAACTAATTTTTCCATTCCTACTACCTCATTTCTTCTAATAGTTTTATTCCATCACTTATTCCCAACAGTAAATCAAACCCTGATGTTGACCCTATCTGTTGAACTAATCTCACATCATTTTTAAATTGATTGATTGATTGCTCATCATCACCAATATTATTAATCAATCTGATTAACTGCTGTTTACTTCTACCAAAACTAGCAAAATATAATTGTTGCTCACTAATAATATTAGTTGGTAAATCCTCTTCCTTTAAAACTAATTCCAACTGCCGTTTTAACGTCGAATCCGTCTCTTTTGCCAATCTAAGTAACAATATCAGTCCAGTTAAATAATCATCTCCTGAAGGGGTTAGCCCGATTCCTAGACCAATGATACGAAACATCGATTGTTTGATGAGATCCATATCATTTGTTCTTAACAATTTCATTTGTCAAATTAAGCTAGACAAAATATCGTTGTCTACATAACTCAAAAATACTTCCAATGGTGTTTTATAGTTTAATGATTTTCTAGGAATATTATTTCTTTTAGAAGCGATAGATTGGATAAAAGATTCCTCAACTTTGTTGAAATCCATTTGTTTAGGTAATCCATCTTTACGTAATAACCCATTAGAGTTTTCATTTAAGCCACGTTGTGATGGTGTTCCTTTTACATTTTCCCATCCTATAACCAATAAATTTGGTTTTGTCTCCCCAATGAAGAAATTAATAGTATGCTCATATAAACTATGGCATGTTCCTTTAACCTCTTTATCTTTCCAATCTCTTAGCGTTTTTTTCGTGACATATCCTAGGAAGTAAAATTCATCTAACATCTAAACCACCTCATCTGACTTTAGTTTACCCTGATAGTAACCGTTTTTATACAGTGCTTATATTTGAAAAAAGGGGTATTTCTTTGTACAATGTATACAATAATGTGTTAATAGGGGGATTTTATGAATGTGACTGATTTTTTGTCTTTACCCATTGCTGAAAATTTCAATATCTTAGCTGGTGACAGTGGGCTAAATAATACAATCACTGGTGTGAATATATTAGACAATCCAGAAGCGATGACATGGTTATCCCCTGGGGAACTAATTGTCACTTCTGGTTATTTTTTTAAACAAGATGACCAAGCCATCGAACGATTTTTTAAGAGTTTTCATGATATCAATATTTCGGCAATTTGCATTAAACCTCAAATGTATTTAACTCCCATACCAAATGAACTATACACGTATAGCGAGCTATATCATATTCCAATGATTGAGATTCCATACGGGATTGCTTTTTCTAAAATAATGATTACCGTGATGAATCGTTTGTCTGACTTTTCAAATGACACAACTCAATTAGCTCTTGATATTAATTCGAAATTTATGGAGTATGGCTTAAAAGGAAATACTTTTGATGAACTTGGAACACAAATTGAAAGTTTATTAGATAATCCTCTTATTATCACAAACTCCACTTGGCATTTATTAACTAATGACGTTTCCTCTCCTTTTAAACCTTACGTCACCTCTCAAAAAGGGGCACATTTTTTCGATCCTAATAGTTTAAAACAACTTCCCTTTAATTTGGAACAGTTAAAACACCCTGTTACCATGAGGTTTAAAGATGATACTGAGAGCATGATTTTCCCAATATTTTTTAATGACATTACGTATGGATACCTAATTGTCCTACAAGAAAACAGACGATTCTCCCAGCAAGATTATATTGTATTGGAAAACGTGACTCCTTCTATTGCATTAAAAATAGTTCATCAAACAGAAACAAAGCGGATTAATAACCGGATTGAACGTGACTTTTATCGTGAGTTACTCTTTGGTAATAAACCTCTTGAAGAATTGCGTGGGATGAAACAGTCATTCGACTTTAAAAGCCAATATACTGTTTTTATTTTAGAAGTCGATAGTATCAATAAAAAAGAAACAGATCCCGTCAAAAAAAAATACAATGAAGAATTAGAAGTGGCATCTATATTAAATGCGATTGATTTATATAAACAATCATTTTATCACCCCTTACATTTTTTCAAGCATGGGACTTATTATATTGGAATGCTAGGTGACAGTACGCCATCAGAAATAAAACAATCTTCTGCCTTTTTTTCTGAACTTCTTGATTACGTTCAATCATTCTTAACAGATGGTACCACTCTATCCATTTTTGTCGGGACAAAAGATCCTGTTAGCGA